>JAUVVL010000151.1 GCA_030604635.1 Desulfobacteraceae bacterium | reverse complement strand
TGGATTAAGGAATTTAGGGATTAAGGAATTGCGAATTATTTAAAGACATTATGAATGCGTAAAATTGAATAATTCAGCCCCGCCTGCCGGCCGGCGGGCAGGAAGTTTTGACTTTTTACGAAACCATTAATGTTACTGATCAAGATAAATTTCCTGAAACTTTGATAATAACCATACAGGAGAAGGGAAATGGGTTCAAAAGGAAAAATTTTAGTTACGGAAGAGGGGCATTTCGACTTAACCACCTACAGGTGGGATGATCAACTATTTTCGGATATCCTTGCAAAAGACAACCCAATTGAAACCGACCAGGCCATGGACATCAGCCGGTTTCTGAGAGAAGAACTCGACAACATGGAAAATCATACCATCACCATGCCTATTGTCGATAAAATTATCCAGAGCAAATTTCTGGAATACGGATTAACTCAAGCTTCACCCATTCGGCTCGATAAATCCATCTTTATAAAGAACGGACTGTGTCTTTCTGATAATGCTAAAAATGTTTTGAAAAGAAGATACCTTAAGAAGAACAGCACTGGCAAAGTTGTTGAAACCCCGGAGAAAATGTTCAGAAGAGTGGCCCTGCACATCGCAAAGGCTGAGAAAAAGGATGAAGACGAAGCCAGTGTGAAAAAGATGGAAAATATTTTTTACAATATGATGACGGAGCTAAAATTTTTGCCCAATTCACCCACCCTGATGAATGCAGGGCGCAGACTGGGTCAATTGGCGGCCTGCTTTGTCCTTCCAGTTGAAGATAGCATGGAAGAAATTTTTGATTCTTTGAAAAATGCCGCAATTATCCACAAATCAGGCGGCGGCACCGGTTTTTCTTTTTCACGTCTCCGCCCCAAAGACAGCAGGGTAGGGACAACCGGCGGTATCGCTTCCGGGCCGATTTCGTTTATGAAAATCTTTAACACGGCAACCGAACAGGTCAAACAGGGAGGCACTCGGCGAGGGGCTAACATGGCCATTTTAAGGGTAGATCATCCGGATGTCATGGATTTCATCTACAGTAAAAAGAATGATAATGAACTTAATAACTTTAATATCTCGGTCGGTGTTACGGAAGCGTTTATGGAGGCGGTTAAAAATGAGAGCAACTGTGACTTGATAGACCCCCGCGACAAGAAAAAAGCCGGGGAGTTAAATGCCGCCGAAGTCTACCGGGCTTTGGTGCAACAGGCATGGGAAAACGGGGATCCTGGCATCATATTTTTAGACAGGCTTAACCGGGATAATCCGACCCCTGCCTTAGGTGAAATCGAGAGCACCAATCCTTGTGGAGAGCAGCCTTTGCTTCCTATGGAATCCTGTAATCTGGGGTCCATCAATCTGTCCAAATTTGTGACGTATAATAATGAATCACCGGCAATCGACTACGAGGGCTTAAAGGAAGTCGTCTGGTGGAGCGTCCGCTTTTTGGACAATACTATTGATATGTCCAAATACCCTCTCCCGGAAATCGATAAAATGGTGAAAGGTAATCGCAAAATCGGTCTTGGGATTATGGGGTTTGCTGATTTGCTTTATCAGTTGAAAATTCCCTATAACTCAGAGAGTGCCCTTGGATTAGCCGAGGAGGTGATGGGTTTCATTCAAAAAGAGTCCCATGAAGCCTCAAAATGTCTGGCTGAAGAGAGAAGTGTTTTTAATAATTTCGATCAAAGTGTTTTTAAAGATCAGCAAGGCTGTACCTATCGAAATGCCACCACTACCACCATTGCACCCACCGGCACATTGAGCATCATTGCAGACTGTTCCAGCGGGGTAGAGCCGTTGTTTGCCCTCAGTTTTGTCAGAAACGTAATGGATAATGATAAACTGATGGAGGTGAATCCACACTTTGAAAGAGCAGCCAAAGAAAGAGGCTTTTATAGTTCAGAGTTGATGGACACCATTGCCCTTGAAGGGAGCATTCAGCATATAGATGAAATACCCGAGGATGTTCGCAAGGTCTTTGTAACGGCACATGATATATCCCCTGAATGGCACATCCGTATGCAGGCCGCCTTTCAGAAGCACACCGACAACGCGGTCTCAAAGACGGTCAACCTGTCCCGGGATGCCACGGTGGAGGATGTATTGAAGATTTATAATTTGGCTTATGAGCTCGATTGCAAAGGGGTTACTATTTACAGGGACGGTAGCAAGGAAAACCAGGTCCTTTCGTTCTCTGAAAAGAGTAAGCATGGCGATACTCTGGCTGCCGTGATCAAAGAACGGCCGGAAACACTGGAAGGTTTTACCTCCAGGATGAAAACAGGTATGGGCCAGCTTTACGTCACTGTGACCGAGCATGAGGGGCAACCCTTTGAGGTGTTTGCCACAATCGGCAAATCGGGACGATCCACAACTGCCAAGACCGAAGCCATCGGCAGGCTTGCTTCACTTGCCTTAAGATCCGGGGTGAAAGTGGAAAATGTTGTAAAACAATTAAAAGGTATCGGTGGCGAGCATCCTGTATTTCAAGAGGGCGGTCTGGTTCTGTCAATACCGGATGCGATTGGCAGGGTACTTGAGAAAAGGTATCTGAGTGACGGCTCATATATGAAGAGTAGATATGGTAACAGCCTCCTCGGAGAAATCTGCCCGGAATGCGGTCAGACCATCAGCTTTGAAGAAGGATGTATGATTTGCCACTTCTGCGGTTTTACCAAATGTGGTTAGCCCGAATTTCTATTCACCTTTTTCGTGTTTTTTGCTAAACCGGCGAATCCTTTTTTTATGTTTTTGGTTTACCTGTGTTACCCAGATATAATCGGCAAATGAAAGTTCGGCTTCGCTTCCTGCCGGTGTCAGCGTAATTGTTCTAAAGGAGGCGCCTGTCCGGCTGAAGGCCCTGTCCGGTATTCCGAATTTGTGGATAATATGGCCATTGCCCGCCAGGACGATCATTTGATCATCTTCGAGATTCAGCGCCACAGACTCTGCCATGGTATCTTCCCACACGCATTGAGCCGTATAGAAAAATTCGAAATTCTCCATTCCCTTGACATGGTGCTGTTTGAAGACCTGCTCCACATAGGCCCTGTGGTCGGCGTTTGAGGTGCTTATTTTTTTCGGCAGGTGTTTTTTTTCATCATTTGACAGGCTCTCGATACCGCCGATGGCTATTTTGCGGGGGATATGGGGAGGCAAATTCAGTCCCACAAGCCTGATGTTGCTTTTCTTTATAAAATCAATGATATCTTTGTATAATACGAAATCGAATTTCCAGTTGGCATACCAGTGCACCTTTTTTAAAAACTCTGCCTGATCCAGTTCGCCGGCAGACCATAAACTTAGTACTTGCTGGTATGTGTGATCAAACATCTCCATACCGACGGCAATATTTTGATTCGCTTTGAAAAGCGCTCTTATCACCCTGAGCTGAATTTCGTGGTGGGCCGGGTCATTGTGTTTTTCGCCTAAATATATTATCTGTACCCGGGACAGGTCAGTCATCATGTCCTCAAAAGATACAGGCTTTTCTGTTTTTGTAGAGATGATGGTACATTCGTCAAACGATGCTGAAATATCTTTAATAAAAAGCTTCCTTGGCGCCACAGCACACCCCCACATGATGCTTATCAAGGCGGTACAGATAAACACACAGCACAACCATTTTTTTAAAAACGTTTTTTGTTTTGACATCCAGCCTGTTCCATCTCTCCCTTGATTCTGTTGAGGCTTGCGTGTTACGTGTAGATTGTTGGAAGAAAAAAATAAATTTCGCCCGCAACCCGGAACTTTGTTATGCTTATCGAAAAAAAACTTTTTTTTAGAAAAGTTATCGTTCCCTGGTATGACTCTGAAACAGCATGTCTGATTGTGATTGTCTTCATGTTTCTTGTTTGTCTGTTTGGTTTTGCAGGGATCTCGGTAGCGCGTGAAAATGTAGAATATCATAAGCACATATGGATCGCTGTTCTGCTTGTGGTATTGAGCGGAGTGGTCGTCGTTTCCACCGCAATCCGTCTGATCAAAAGATTTACCTCCCGACATTCGAAATAGTTGCCAGAATATATAGCTTGTTGGTTGCCAGGAACAGCCCCACAACAATTAGCAGGACACCAGCCACCGCGTTAACGTATTTTGTAGCCCAGGAGGCCTTTTTAATAAATATTAGAAGAAAATTGATAAAAATCGACATGATAACAAAAGGCATGGCCAGTCCGGCAGAGTAGATACTAAGAAGCACAATTCCCTGCCAGACAGTATCCTGGCTGCCGGCAATAATAAGTATCGATCCTAACAAGGGGCCTATACAGGGGCTCCACCCGGCCGCAAAGGCCATACCGACAATAAATGTTCCCAAAAAATGTAAGGGCTTCTTTTCCATGTGGATCCGCTTTTCAGAATCAAGACCGCGGATACGGATCACACCGGTTAAATGGACACCAAGTAGAACAATCAATATCCCGCCTATAATTCTGATAAATTCTCTGTATTCGTAAATTAAGCCGCCAAAGTAAGAGGCTGAGGCGCCCAAAAGGATGAAAACCAAGGAAAACCCAAGAACAAATAATGCGGTTGAAAGAACAACTTTTTTCCTTATTTTCGCATTATAGTCTTCGGTCAGCTGTTCTAAGGAAAAACCTGTAATAAAGGTAAAGTATGCAGGTATCAGCGGCAGTATGCACGGTGAAAAGAAAGAGAGGAGCCCTGCCAGAAAGGATGCTGGAAGCGACATGGTTTCGGAGAACATGATTCTTTTTATTACCCTCCAACAATCATAGGCATCAGAAACACCTCTGAATTATCAGGGATCAGGGTTTTTGCAAAAAAAGGCCTGGAGACGTGCTTATCATTGATGCGTACAACCACATAGTGGTGGGAATCGCTCAAGTCCTTGAGAAGATCTGCAACCGTCATCCCCTCGCGCCAGGGAAACTTTTTTCCATTGACCCGGATCATTATTCGGCCCCGTGGGCCTTGAGTAATTCCAGAACCTCGGGGAAGTCAATCCCAAGTCGCTTTACGGTTTCGACCGTCGGGATGCCGTTGCTGGTCCATCCTCGGCGTTTATATACCGCATCCTTAAGTTTTTCGTAAAGTTCCTCGCGGGCATTACGCAGCAGCGCAGTTTTTTCTTCTGTAGATTTGTCCGTAATATCGATTTTGTGTTTTTCAGCAAGCTGTTTGTCGTAACGCTCTTGTCGTGATTCATATTCAACGACTTTAACCGGGCCGACTGCTCGGTAGGGAATATTGTCATGCTCGCGTTGCCCAAAGCCCATTTTCAGGTTGAAGACGCGCTGGAAATTGTATACGGCTTCACTCATCCGAATAAGGCCGTCAGGAGTTATCTGTTTTCCGGTAACTGCCCTGTAATACTCTGCATACCACTCTACGTGCTTCACGACTTTTGCAGGCTCAGGCATGTCCTTATTGTCTTCAGGTATAACATCGTTCCAGGGGAGTTTGCACAATCCGCACAAACCAAACCATGTTCGGAACATGGGGAACCAGTGCAACGCCTCGGCCTTCTGCTCAAAGGTCGGCATAAAATTATGCACCATGTCGAGAAAAATCAGCCATGCCTCATCATGTTGCGGGCCCTTAAGTGCCAGGCCGTAGCCGCCTTGCTGGGCAAGCGACTCTTTAGAGATATACTCGGAGAACTCAAGCCCCTTTGCTTCCATACCGATATCCTGCATTATGTCGGGATCGGCGCCATAGTCTTGTGCGAAAATTGTTTTCATCTCGCGAACGCCCCGCCCCACAATTTTGCCAAAACCATCTCCTCTGGCCATTTGATGAAGGACCTCAAGTGCTGTAAGACGGTTGCCGAATGAAATGTTCATTCCTCCTGTATGACTTTCATTAATCAAGCCCATCTCAAAGCACTCCATGGCAAAGGCCGTAGCCGTGCCAACTGAAATCGTGTCAAGACCATAGGTATCGCAGTAAAAATTCATCTCAACAACGGTATGCGGGTCAAAAATACCCAGGTTTGAGCCGCAGCCTGCAATAGTTTCATACTCGGGTCCGTCTACAAAAACTTTGGTTCCCTTATAGGGTCCTGTGAGCGGAACAAAGTCTTTGACACCATGTGCACAGGCAAGCGTACACCCCATCCAGCATCCGTCATAGCCGGCGTCAAAAATACGTCTGTAAACCTCCTGGCCGATATTGTCTGCTTCAGGATGCCTGCCGTACTGGAAATTATTGACAGGTAGCAGGTCAAAGTCATTCATAATTGAAACAAGGTGGGTTGTGCCGATTTTCGCCATTTCGTTTTGTTTTGGATCCAGTTCGACAATTTCCCGGGAGTGTTTTCTCCCGATTTTTTTTAATGCAGCCACATCTCCCGGATTATTTGTGCTAACTGAAACTGTGTCCCAGCGTGCCACAATTGCTTTTATACCTTTATCAGCAAAAACGCTGCCGATTCCGCCGCGTCCGGCCTGCTTATATCTGGCCCGCTTTCGTTTTAGATCATACCATGTAAAGTTCAAGCATCCGATCAGCGTATTCTTGGCTCCGGGGCCTGTGGAGATCACCGAAATATTGCGGGGTTTCCCCTTGCCGAAGTGTTCGGTTAAAATCGCTGAAAGATCATACGATTCCTCCGGCAATCCGAATGTCTCTAAAATCTGAATATTCCCGTCAATGCCATCAATAAAAATTATAACATCTTGTGATGTTTTCCCCTTGACTTCCATAGCATCAAAACCGGAAAACTTAAGATAAGGGCCAAAATATCCTCCCACATTGGAGTCTATCACAGTTCCCGTTAAGGGAGAAATCGTGGTTACTATGCTTTTCCCGGAACCGGGATATATGGGTGTTCCGCCCATGGGGCCTGAGGCAATACATATTGCGTTTTCAGGATCATTCCATTTTGTCGTGCTTTTGACTGCATTCCAGAGCAGCCAGAGATCAAAGCCTTTGCCGCCAATAAAGACCACTTTCATTTTGTCCGTAACCGGCTTTATTGAAATATCTGAATCAGAAATGTCTATGCTTAGCGTCTGGTTGGCATAACCTTTTTCGATGGCAGGTTTGTCATAATCGAATGTCTTAATCGCTTTCATTTTAATTTCTGTCATAATGTCAACCTCTTATGCTTTTTGTTTGTAACTTCTCAATAAATTATTGGAGGCGACTTTATCATCTAATACTCCAGAACTTATTGAGAAGTTACTTTTGTTTCAACTCTTCGTTTGAAAAGTTTTTAATCATAATCTCTCCCAGTTCTTTTGATCGCTTTGTGGCGACCTCAACGGCATTGATCAGGGTTGTTCGAAGTCCGCCCTTTTCCAGGGTATGAATGCCGGCAATTGCCGTTCCACCCGGAGAGGTAACCATATCCTTTAATCTCCCGGGATGTTCTTTTGTCTCTATTAATAGTTTTGCAGCTCCCAATACCGTTTGGCTAGATAGAAAAAGAGCATCCTCCCTTGATAGACCCATCTTAACTCCAGCATCAGCCAGGGCTTCGACAATTAAAAATATGTAGGCGGGTCCACTACCGCTTAATCCTGTGATGGCATCCATGAGAATATTCTCTTCGATAAAGATGCTTTTACCCATGGAATCGAAGATGGCCATCGCCAGTTTGACGTCATCCTTTGTGGCATGTTTCCCGGCTGCAAGGACCGAAGCACTCTCCTTAACAAATGCAGCGATGTTGGGCATGACCCGGATAAGGCGTAATTCTTTTTTAAGACACGACTCTATTGCGACCAAAGGGACACCGGCTGCAATTGAAATGATAAGTTTGGACATATCCAGGCATGAAGCTGTTTCCTTCAATACTGAAGCGATGATCTGGGGTTTAACCGCATAGATAACAATTTCCGATGCCTCGACCGCCTCGATGTTATTTTTCGTTGTAACGACCCCGTACTTATCTTTGACGGATTTGATCTTGTCGTCTCGAACATCCGTGCAGATGATATTTTCAGGGTTGGTTGATTCCGAAGAAATGAGCCCGCTGACAATGGCTTCCCCCATATTTCCTGTTCCGATTATGCTGATCTTCTTGTCTTTTAACATGAATTCTATTCCTCCTTAATGCCATGATCAAATTTGTAATACCAATCAATTTACCACCAACATAATAAGACGATTCAAAGTAAAATGTATTTTTATCGCTTGTATATTGAATATGTCAATGATTTTACGTGAAATATCTTGACTTATTTTTAAGAAATAATAAAAAGAAGGTTTGTAAACTTTTTTTCCAGAAACAAAAGTAGATGGTTTCGTAAAAAATTTCTTGCCTATAAAATCAAGAACAGAAGAGATCTTTATTAATATGTTTGTCATCGGCAATTTTTTAAAGGCTGTTGCAGTGGTTCTTCACTATGTACTCAGTTTCTACATGTGGGTCATTATAGCGCGTGCTGTGCTTTCCTGGGTGAATCCCGATCCCTATAATCCGATCGTCCGTTTTATCCATAATGTTACCGAACCGGTCCTATATCGCATTCGCACAAGAATCCCTGTCAACTTTGGTGGCATCGATTTTTCTCCAATTATTGTTATTCTGGGCATAATATTTCTGCAAAACTTTGTTGTCAGCAGCCTTTTTCAATTGTCCAAGACTCTTATGTAACAAAGAAAGAGGGGTGATATGTCATGAAACTTACACCATTTGAAATTCAACAGCAGCAGTTTAAGACAAGATTTAGAGGTTTTGATGTCCGGGAGGTGGATACGTTTCTTGAACAGATGGCAGATGCCTTTGAGTCACTGCAGAGTGAAAACGAAAGTTTGCGTGAAGATATCAACAGGCTCGAACATGAAAGCCAGGGATATAAGCAGCGCGAAGAAACTTTTAAGCGTGCAATGCTCAATTCCCAGAAAGTTTTGGAGCAGATGAAGCAAAATGCCCAGAAATCGGCCGAATTGGTCATTGCTGACGCCGAAGTCCAGGCGGAAAAAATCCTCAGCAGAGCAAATAACAGGCTGTTTCAGATTCATGGAGATATTGCGGAACTAAGGCGGCAGCGCATGCAAATCGAAGTCCAGATCCGTTCAATTATTGAAAGCCATACCAAACTCCTTGAAATAAGCGAAGATGAGGCCAAAACCATGGACGATGAAGATGACAAATTGGAATTATTAAAAAAATCGTAACAGTTCAGCCACTAAGTCACAAAGGCACAAAGAAGGGGTATGAATTATAAACATTTTCAAAAATAGAATAATCCATATAAAATTGACAGGCAAATGTACTGGTTTTCTTTTCAATTTTATCGCACCTCTAATTAAATGGCATTAAAAGAATTATAATATAATTTTAGTGTCTTCGTGTCTTTGTGGCTGAACTATTAC
>JAUVVL010000013.1 GCA_030604635.1 Desulfobacteraceae bacterium | reverse complement strand
GGTGTCACCGATATAATCAGCGGCAGGTCAAGCATTTTTTCAATAACATTTTCGGGAATCGGCACACTGGTTTTCAGGAAAATGATGTTCATTTTTCCGGTTTCTTCCTGCCCCACTTGCATCTGTTCGATGTTAACATTATTGTTGCCTAAAAGAGTTGCGAAACTTCCTATGGCGCCCGGCTTGTCAAGATTATATATCAGTGAGATATGGCCGGTTGGAATCAACTCAAGCCGGAAATTATTAATTTTTACGATCCTGATCTCGTTCCTGCCAAAGATCGTTCCTGATACCGTATTTGTCATTTCGGTGGTGACCTTGACGGTAATCAAGTTTATATATTCGTAAGACTCATCGCTGCTTGTCTCAGTAACCCTTATGCCCCTTTCCTTTGCAAGGGCCTGTGCATTGACAAAATTCACATCATCCTTGACTACATGGGTCAGCAGTCCTTTTAAAACCGCCATGGAGACCGGAGACAGGTCAAGTCCCTTAAAATCTCCGGCATACTCAATGGCGACTTCCTTAATAGGCCCATGCATAAGCTGTGACTGTAAACTCCCCATTTGTTCCGCCAGGGTCAATAATGGACCCAGTTTTTTAAGAAGATCTCCGGTTACAGACGGGACATTGACTGCATTAAGAATCGTATCGTTCTTTAGAAAGTCAATTATCTGACCGGCCACGTCAACCGCCACCTTTGTCTGTGCTTCCTGGGTGGAAGCCCCGAGATGGGGCGTGCAGACCAGTCGATCGAGTTCAAAGAGCGGGCATATGCCGGGAGGTTCGTTCTCGAAGACATCCAATGCCGCTCCGGCCACTTTACCTGACTGCATGGCATCATATAGATCATCCTCATCAACAATTCCGCCCCGGGCGCAGTTTACAATCATGACACCTTCCTTCATCTGATCAAAAGCGTCCTTATTTATTAAACCGGTTGTACTTTTTAGCTTGGGAACATGCACTGTTATATAATCAGACCTTTGGTATAACTCTCCAAGAGAAACACTTTCAAAGCCTGCCTTTTCAATCTGATCCGGCGTGACAAAAGGATCGTGAACAATCACCTGCATTTTCAGCCCGCGTGCGCGATCTGCAACAATGGAACCGATTTTCCCGAAACCGATAACCCCGAGAATTTTGTTGTATATTTCTCTGCCCTGAAGTTTCTTCTTGTCCCATCTACCGGCCTTCAACGACGAGGTTCCCTTGGGTATATTGCGTGTCAGGGACAATATCATTGCAATGGTATGTTCGGCTGTTGTTATAACATTGCCGCCGGGAGTATTCATAACAACTATGCCCTGTTTGGTAGCCGCCGGTATATCGACATTGTCAAGACCGATTCCGGCTCGCCCCACAACTTTCAACTGCGTTGCCGCTTTCAGAAGATCCTCTGTTACATTTGTGGCACTCCGGATAACCAAGCCGTCATAGTTTCCGATGACACCTTTAAGCTCTTCAGGAGACAGTCCCGTCTTGACATCGACTTCAATCCCCTCTTCTTCCTGAAACATCTTGATACCGGCTTCACCCAGGTTATCGCTGACCAAAACTTTCATGATATTACTCCTAATAGCGAAAAACAGGTAATGTAATTTAGCATAAACAAACTATGTGTGGCCAACTTAAATTCAAAACAATAGGGCAATATAGATATTTTTTTCGCACGCCAAGCTACCAATTAGGGTACAGCTCATCCCACTCCTCATAGATCCGGCCGGGGTCGCGGCGAAGATCAAGACGATTCGCTTTCTCAAAAGCTGCCTCCGCTTTCATAAATTCTGTCTTGGGGATATTGCCTTGCTCAAACAGTAATTTCGCTGCATCGAAGGTTTCCTCAGATTCACGCGGAATCACTCTGACAAGACCATGGTCAAATGCCTGCAAGAGCATATTCCTGAGTGTTTCCGCTACTTCACCTCTCTTCTGCCCGGGTTTAATTGTAGCATTTTTGCTGAGGTAGAACACCCGGGAGCCATCAGATATCAGGCGTTGATATTTTTCATCCCAGCTAACATTCGATGGGACGATGAGTATGCCCCGCTTTGCAAGGCTCTTGAAATTAATGACAGCCGGTTCATACTTCGTATAAGAATCAGGATATCCCTTCTGCCCCTGAGGTCCACCAGGACCAGTAACAAGAGCCAAACAGATAGAAATTTGATCCGTGCGCACATCCGGCTCAACCTCATCGAGCCTACCTTCGATCGTAGCAACAATCAGTTCGCCCAGATTCTTGAGCCGGCGTGCTACAACCTGCATCTCAGGTTCACCTGCCCGAATATTCATTTCATAAACAAGAATACTAACCGGCTTTCCAGTAACAGGATCGATCGATACCCGACAGCCTGGATAAAGAATACATGGCCGGAGAATACCTCTCTTCTTCATCTCCTCTACAAAAGGCTGGAAAACTTTGTCGCCTACCATTTTTAAAAGTTCAGGTGTTTCAGCGGGGTGCATACCGATTGCAGCCATACCACCTGTAACAGGGTTGGTCTGGCTTGGAGGCCCTTCAAAGCGAAGAGTATAATCCATGGCGGTGGGGAGAATGCGAAAGTTGCCCTTTCCGTCAACTAAGGTGGTAAAGCTGATCTCAATCTCTGATTTCCAAGCCTCAATCAAAAGCGGCCATTTATTGTCTCCGTGCAGCATCTTGTAATTGTTGCTGTAATCTTTCAGCAATATATTCCACACATCGAGAATATCTTCAACCCGGAAAATAGGCCTTGAACCTTTGCCGCCTGCACTGTAAGGATACTTGAGAACTGCCCCGCCGTGGTTGCGCATAAACTTAGTGACAATCCTCTTTATCTGCTGAAGGTTTTTCGCATCAGCCACCTTGAAAGGTGCAACAGGTACACCGGCCCTCCTCATCCAGACCTTTGCCTTAACCTTATCGCCTTCAATGAAAGCCGCTTCCTTTGTTAGACCAATGACTTGATCCCCATAACCAGCATCGATGAGTTCATCTACAAGGCCTTCATAAATTAGATCTTCAGGCATAATGACAACATAATCGATTTCGCCGTCTTCAAACGCCTTTATGATGCCGTATTTGTAATCCTCAACTGAGTTCCCTGCGATGGGAAAAATTTTCAAGGTCCATTCTTTCTTTCCCCTGACGGCGTCTATTACTGTGCCCATACCAGTCATACCTTTGATTATGGCGCCAACAAACTTCTCACTTTCAACTGTTGATATTGTATAGGCACACATACAGGTCCTACCATCCGGTCCGACAATTCCGATAGTCTTCTTTGCCATAACATTCCTTTCTTCCTATAAAGTCTATTTCCACAATAGAGCCTCTTGCCAACCTAAACTCTATGCCTTTTTCATGGACGTATTCTTTAATTTCCCCTTTGAGTTCGGTGACAAAGAGGCATTCACACCCCCAATCAATATAGTCCCTTATCACACCTGAGATGATACTTGCAACACCCAGATCGACTTCTGTACATAAAATATTGACGAACTCGTAAAAAGTCTTTTGCGAACGCCATTGAGCATTTTGGGTAAAACGATTCATGATTTTTTGTTCTTGCGAAACATAATGTCTGTGGTATTTACAATAACTTAATAATGTGCTAATAAATTAAATGAAATCATTATTCGGCACGTACATCAGCTTTGCCCATCATGTTTTTCAAATAAATCCAGCTTAAATCTGGATGAGAAACCCGGGTTAAAGCATAAAGCAGGATTGCGTGGTGCGATCCTAATAATTAACCAGTAAACCAAAAGGAGGAAAAACGTATGAAGCTTTTAAAAGTATGCTTGGTTGTAATGTTGACAGTTGTAATGGCTACGGCAGGCATGGCTGTGGCAGGAACCCTTGATGATGTTAGAGCAAAAGGGTTTATCCAGGCCGGTGTAAACGGTGGCGTATTTGGATTTAGCATGCCTGACGATAAGGGTGTGTGGAAAGGCCTTGACGTGGATACGGCACGGGCCATTGCTGCCGCGGTATTTGGTGATGCTAACAAGGTAAAATTCAGTGCTCTGACGGCCGTGCAGCGTTTACCCGCTCTTCAGTCAAAAGAAATTGATGTTCTCTGCCGTAATACCACCCAGACACTGACTCGCGAAACCACGAACGGTCTCAATTTCGTTCACGTGAACTATTATGATGGTCAGGGGTTCCTGGTACAAAAGAAATTGGGTATTAAGAGCGCCAAGGAACTTGGTGGCGCAACGGTATGTGTTTTGCCGGGAACGACCACTGAAATGAACGCGGCAGACTTCTTTCGCAAAAATGAGATGAAGTGGAAACCTGTGGTGATAGAGCAGACTACCGAGCTTTCCAAGGCCTTTTTTGCCGGCCGCTGTGACTGTCTGACCTCTGATGTCTCCCAGCTGGCCGCCCACAGATCCGTAGCCCCTAAACCCGACGATTATGTCTTACTACCTGAGATTATTTCCAAGGAGCCCCTTTGTCCGGTGGTTCGTCATGGTGACGACCGGTGGTACGACATAGTCAACTTTTCGGTAATGGCCTTGGTCAATGCCGAAGAAATGGGCATTACTTCTAAAAATGTGGATAAAATGCTCAAAAGCAAAGATCCCCAGATCCAGCGTTTCTTAGGGGTTTCTCCCGGTATGGGGGAAGCGCTGGGCCTTGATGAAAAGTGGGCATACAACATCATTAAGCAGGTAGGTAACTACGGCGAGATTTTTGAGCGTAATGTGGGCGTTAAGACGCAGCTCGGTCTTGAGCGTGGTTTGAATGCCCTGTGGACGGAAGGCGGTCTAATGTACGCCGCTCCCTTTAGATAATCGAACTGCAAGGCGCCTCTTATAGGGGCGCCTTTTTTATGCATGGGTTATGGTTCAGCCTGCTCCCATACCCGGATTTCTCATACTGCTTGAAGCGGGATTCTTTTACAAAGTGTTTCTCCGCATATATTCTTCATATGAAATTCGGTTTAATGCCGTTCTCTTGGTTGTGATAAGCGTTTGAATATGCCACTTGCGAATACGGATTCAATAGAAAAGAACCTGCCTGAAAAGGTGCCGTTCTGGCTAGACCCAAAAAAGCGGTCCATCATTGCTCAGCTTTTTGTTTTCTGCATGGTGGGGTTGCTGGGATACTATCTTATTTCCAATACCCTGGAAAACCTTGAGAGACAATCCATTGCCACGGGATTCGGTTTTCTCCATAAGGAATCTTCTTTTGAGATCGGTGAATCCCTTATCTCTTATTCAGCGGCTGATTCTTATGGCCGCGCTCTTCTGGTGGGCACTTTAAATACACTGATAGTCTCCTTTATCGGAATTATTTTCACGATTATTTTAGGTGCTTTTATTGGCGTGGCCCGTCTGTCTACAAACTGGCTGGTTTCAAAACTGGCAGCCGTGTATATTGAAGTGATGCAGGACATACCGGTGCTCCTCCAGTTGTTTTTCTGGTATGCCATTTTTTACGAAACCTTACCATCTCCCAGGCAGGCTCTCAGCCCTGCGAAAGGTGTATTCCTGTGCAACCGCGGGGTTGCTTTTGCGATCCCCGAGGCGCATCCGGCGCACGTGTATATGGGCTTAGCCTTTTTAGCGGGTTGCATAATCATTTATCTGCTGCGTCGATGGGCAAGAAAACGGCATGATAGGACGGGGAAACCTTTTCCTGTTTTTAGCGTTTCCATCTGTATTTTAGTGGGTCTTCCTCTGCTTACCTGGTGGGCAGGGGGAGCACCCACAAAAATGAATGTTCCTAAGCTTGCGGTCTTTAATTTTCAGGGGGGCCTCACAGTCAGTCCCGAGTTTATGGCACTTTTGCTAGGCCTGGTGCTCTACACAGCCGCATTTGTAGCTGAAGTTGTCCGTGCAGGGATTCAGTCGGTCAGTAAAGGTCAGACAGAGGCTGCCATGTCGCTGGGCCTGAGACCCCCCCTGGTGCTAAACTTAGTAATTTTACCCCAGGCGCTGCGGGTAATTATTCCACCGTTGACCAGCCAGTTGCTCAACCTGACAAAGAACAGTTCCCTGGCCGTGGCCATTGGGTATCCTGACTTTGTATCTGTGGCCAACACAACCATCAATCAGACGGGGCAGGCCATCGAAGGTGTGGCTTTGATCATGGCGGTGTATCTTATTTTCAGCCTGTCCACATCGGCTTTTATGAACTGGTATAATAAAAAAACGGTCCTCGTGGAAAGATAGATAGACACATGGAAGAATTAGTTCAAGGGACACAGACAGAAGAGTTAAAACCTCCTGTTGCCAGTGTGGGCTTCATAGGGTGGATAAAATACAACCTTTTCAACGATGTTTTTAATTCCTTTCTAACTATTATAATACTTTATTTCCTCTGGAAAACCGTGCCCCCCCTTTTTCGATGGGCATTCATTGATAGTGTTTGGCATACGACAGGTACGGCATGCAGGGATGCGACCGGTGCCTGCTGGTCCGTTATTTCAGCAAACCTTAGATTTATTCTATTCGGTTTTTTTCCGTACGAATTGCAATGGAGGCCCTTGCTGGCCATGTTTATTCTCTTTGTCCTCCTTTTTATCAGCAGGGACCGGAAATATTGGAAGAAGCCGCTGGGCTATGCATGGATAACGGGTCTTTTTGTTATGGGACTGCTCATGAAAGGGGGCCTTTTCGGATTAACTCCGGTGGAAAGTACGCAGTGGGGGGGGTTGCCGCTGACACTCCTGCTCTCTTTTTTCGGGCTGACGGCTGCATACCCGTTAGGGGTTGTTCTGGCCCTGGGACGACAGTCCAAAATGCCAGCCGTCAAACTGCTCTGTGTAATTTATATTGAGTTGATTCGTGGCGTTCCTCTGATCAGCCTTCTTTTTATGGCGTCGATTATTTTTCCACTTTTCCTGCCCGAAGGGGTTACCATTAACAAGATTCTCCGTGCTCAGGTGGCCATCATTTTGTTCACAGCGGCATATATCGCGGAGGTTGTCCGGGGCGGGTTGCAGGGGATGACCCTCGGACAGTATGAGGCTGCAGAATCGTTGGGATTGAATTATTACCTGACAATGCGTCTGATTATCTTGCCTCAGGCCTTGAAAATCGTGATTCCGCCAACGGTCAGCATTCTCATTTCCGCGTTCAAAGATACGTCTCTTGTGGTGATCATTGCCCTGTTCGACTTGCTCAAGACGACGCAATCAGTCCTCTCCAATCCTGAGTGGATGGGCTTTAGTAGAGAGGCCTATATATTTATTGCCATTCTTTACTTTTTAGGCTGTTTTTCCATGTCGAATTACAGCCGAAAGCTGGAAAAAGAGTTGTCAAGAGGAGATTAGACATTTTTTTATTGAAATTGGATACTTGAAACTCGAAACTGGATATAGGACACTTAATGTTTGATAACGGAAATAGGATCGCGTATCGATTTAATAACAAGAGGCTTTCATGAATATGGAATCATCAACAGAAACCGAAAAACAATCGTCTGATAATGCGATCATAGAGATCATTGACATGCACAAGTGGTTTGGCGATTTCCATGTTCTTCAGGGGATAAATCTAACCGTGCGTATGAAGGAGCGTATTGTCATCTGTGGCCCTTCAGGATCAGGGAAATCGACCCTGATTCGTTGTATCAATCGCCTGGAGGAACATCAAAGGGGCCGCATTATTGTAGATGGAATCGAACTGACCAATAATATAAAGAATATTGAGAAAATCCGCGCGGAAGTGGGCATTGTTTTTCAGCAATTTAACCTTTTCCCCCACTTGAACATCATTGAAAACCTGACCCTGGGGCCCATATGGGCAAGGAAGGTGCCAAAGGCAGAAGCCGAAGAAACCGCCATGTATTATCTTGAAAAGGTGCACATTCCTGAGCAGGCCCGAAAATATCCCGGACAGCTTTCAGGCGGCCAGCAACAGCGTGTAGCAATTGCCCGAAGCCTCTGCATGAATCCGAAAGTCATGCTTTTTGATGAACCAACCTCCGCACTTGACCCTGAAATGATCAAGGAAGTGTTAGACGTCATGATTGAACTTGCCCAAGAAGGCATGACTATGATCGTGGTCAGTCACGAAATGGGTTTTGCTAAGAGCGTGGCTCACAGGGTGCTTTTTATGGACTATGGTCAAATTATCGAAGGGAACGCGCCGGAGGAATTTTTTGAAAATCCGCAACACGATCGAACCAAACTGTTTCTGAGTCAAATTCTACATTAATTTGGCCGTCTCAACCCGATCAACCAGATCCAGAGCAGATGCAAGGATTTTACCCCTGAACCTGAACTTCAGTGCTGATTGAAGCATTTCAAGATGGATTACCTTGTTGAGTTTGGCCAGGACAGATAGGGCAGCCAGAGCACGGTCGCGGGGCCTGATATCCTGTGCTTTAAAGTCTATTTGATGTATTCTTGCATTACAGGACGGGACTTCAACCTTGAGTGCCTGGATAATCAGGGCATTGTTATCAAGATGATTAAATAAATGTTTTCGGCGAGCTACACCTTCCCGGCTCAGGGCCAGGATAACGTTAGGTTCGACTATACCGGTGAAATCGATTTCTTCCGGAGACAGAATCAGTTCACTAATGGAAGGCCCCCTGAGTACGGTAATGTTGTATTCATTTTTTTGCGTAACCCTGAGACCTGCTGTGAGACCGGCAAGGCATAAGATCTCTCCGGCTGTTATGATCCGCTGCCCGGCACTGCCAAGGATGACCAACTCCTGCCTGCCGGGTTCTGGGGGTTTGAATGTTGCTTCAATTTTGGCGGGTGAAGGAACAGGCTTCTGTCCGGCGGACAATTCCCTGTAGTGCTTACCGTATTCCTTCCTGAGATTTTCAGCTTTCGGGCTTTTTATCAAAGGTAGTTTGGCAAGTGAGTCCTCGATAATCTGCGGAGTCAGTCTGTTTCGTTTGGTATAACGTCCGGGGCAAATCCCCCAGATGTCGAGTATGGAAAAACCATCAAAACGAACGGCATTTTCTATTTCTTCAGCCAGATTCTTTGCGTAACTTGAACAACGGGTGACATAAGCAGCTCCTGCCGAAGACGCCAGCCGGCACACATCCAGAGGGCTTTCAAGCCGGTTCAGAAATCCGGATCCCACCTGCGCTTCCGGGGGGGTGGTTGCAGAGAACTGGCCGCCGGTCATCCCGAAATTGAAGTTGTTTAAAATAAGTAATGTCAAGTCGAGGTTGCGACGGCATGCAGAAAGGATGTGGGCACCTCCAATTCCGAGACCGCCGTCACCCATGGTAACGATAACATTTAGCTCAGGCCGGGCCATCTTCAGGCCGGCTGCATAGGTCAGGGCACGGCCGTGAAGACCGTGGAAAGCGTGGGTATGAAAAAATGTATCAAAAAGCCCGGAGCATCCTATATCGGTGACAATAACGATCTGGTCTTCGTAAAGATCCATATTCTGGAATGCATTATCAAGGGCATGGGTAATCCGTTCATGGGAGCAACCCGGACAAAAGACCGGCGGCCTGCTGACATTCAATAAACTAGGCATGGATTATAACCTCCCGGATCTGGCGAGGGGTTATCAGCCTGCCATCCATTTGACCAAGGAAATCGACCTTTTTATCAGGCAGAATACGTTCTATTTCTCTGACATACTGACCAAGGTTCATCTCCACCACAACCACACGCTTGACGTTCACGGCTTTCTTCCTGATCAGGTCCTCGGGTACCGGCCAGAGGGTTTTGAGTATCAGGAGAGAGACAGGGTTGCCGCGTTTTTTTTGTTCCTTGTGGACTGCGCGTGCAGCCCGAGCTGTAACCCCATAGGTCAGGATCATTGTATCAGCACCTTCCTCAAGGCGTGCTTCGTGGAAACTAAACCGGTCCGCAGCTGAAAGAATCTTGCTTTTGAGCCTGTCCTGGATTTTGGCGATTTCATCGGAATCGGTGGTAATGTAACCATCAGGGCCGTGAGTAGAGGAAGTTTGGCGGACAGGCACCTTGCCGCCAATGGGCAAAAAGTAGGGTGCCATACGGCCTGAAGAAGCCTCAAATGGAAGAAAGGGTTCACCGGGGGAAGGGGCTTTGCGCTCTATATTTTCGGGCTTGGCAAAAGCGTCGATATCAATATTCTCAAGAGTCAATGCAATTTCTTTATTCGATGCAATCAGTACCGGACATCTGAATTCTTCGGCAAGATTAAAGGCTTGCAGCGCCAGAGAATAGCAATCGTTGACATCGACCGGAGCCAGTACTATTACAGGCAACCCACCGCTGTTGCCCCAGCGCAAAAATTGAATATCCCCGTCGGCGCCACGGGTGGCTGAACCGGTGGAAGGGCCCAGTCTCTGAACATCTACAATTACGATGGGAATTTCGCTTCCAATGGCAAAGGAGATATGCTCGCTATACAGGCTGATGCCGGGCCCCGATGTGGCGGTCATAACCTTTAAGCCTGCCATGGATGCACCCAGGCAGTAACCGATTGAGGCAATTTCATCCTCACCCTGAAGGCATATGCCGCCCAAAGGCGGCAAAAGCTTGAGCATGGTATTAAATATTGTAGTGGCCGGAGTAATCGGGTATCCGGCAAAGAAGCGGCACCCTGAAGCGATTGCACCCCGGGCGATCGCCTCATTACCCTCCATAAGACTAAAAGCCATTGAACGCCTCTCTATAAAAGCTCTTTATCCTCTGATAATTCGAGGCAGGATCAAATGATGATGTGGGCAGATCGATTTTGGATTCTGGTAGGCTGCACCGGCAAATGCTGTAAGGTATTTCCTCAGATCACTCATCGGCACAATCTCATCAATCAGGCCATTTTGGGCGCAAAACAGAGGTCTTGAATTTTCGTAATACTCATGGGCGAGCTTGTTCATTTTCTCGATAACCGGTTCCAAAGGCCTGCCAGCTTCTTTTTCTTTTACCAGCCTTCGAGAGTAAGTCGCCACCGCCGCAGTTTCACCGTGCATAACATATATTTCGCTGGCGATCGTCCCCAGTGTAAAGGCATTGTGTCGGTTGGCTGTGGGTCCGCCCATAAGATAATGCGCCGCCGCTGTTCCCTTTCTTAAAAGTAAAAGCATCATGGGAACATCTGTTTGCTGGATCGAATAGATCAAGCCCTGGCCCAGGCCTAAAAGCTCTGCCTTTTCAGCCTCGTCGCCCACGTCTATGCCGGTGGTGTCCTGTAACCAGATAATGGGTATCCTGTCCCTTCCGCAAAGAGTCACGAATTCGTTCATTTTTATCAACCCCTGGCGGTAGAGTTTGCCACCCATACCCGGATAATCGGTGTACTCTGGATAACCCTTGCCAAGGTAACCCTGCCGGTTGCCAATGCAGGCCACAAGAAAACCATCGATTTTGCACAAACCGGTATAAACCTCGGGACCATAATCGGGCCGAAACTCCATATGTTCACTGGAATCTGTCAAGCGCGCCAGTACTTCATCAAAATCATATACCCTTTTGGGTTCCAAGGGAATTAAGCGGTAAAGGTCATCAACAGAGAATTTGGGCTCCGCAGGTTCAGCAACCCGGTAAAATATGGGATTATATGCCGGAGCATCTTTCATATAGTCCTTGAGTCCGTCCAGCACTTCTGTTTCATCTTCAAAAACATACCTGAAAAATCCGGTCTCATCGTAGTGGATCTTTACAGAGCCCGGTGGTTTGGCTTTAAATTCTTTTGCTTTTGCGATGATTTCTTCTGCAGTTTCTTTGTTAAAATCCCCTTTAGGCGACATGCCGCTTACAATACCGGCTCCACCAACAGCAATATTGCAGTCTTTATGGGCAAAAAGTATGGTCGGACTGATACCTTGGTATCCACCGCCAGCCGGGTTGGTGCCGTATATTCCGGCAAGTACCGGAATTCCTAGCTGTTCGAGTTCGGCATGCCTGAAAAAAGGGGTGCCTGCTCCACGACGGTTGGCATAGAACTTTTCCTGCTCAGGCAATTTGGCGCCACTGCAATTGACAAGCCAGACCAGGGGAATGTTCAAGCGCTTGGCCAGATCTGTTACCCGTAATATATTTTCAGATTGCCCCGGTAGCCAGGCACCGGCCATAACCTTGTTATCAAAGCCGATGATAACGGCCCATTTACCTGAAATCTTACCAATGCCATCGATAACGTTGGTGGTCCCTTCCTCATTATTCATGGGGTTATAAAGGGTATGCAACGGACACCATGTGCCGGGATCGACCAGATATTCAAGGCGCTGCCACACGGTCATCTGTCCCCTGGCATTAATCTTTTCTACAGGAAGTCCGGCTGTTTTAACCCGGTTAACTTCGCCTTGGATTTCAGCTTCAATTTCTTTTAGCTGGTTGAGGTTTTCCTCGGTTCTTTTTATCTGTCCTTTTTTCAACTCATGGCCAAATTCAGCCATTTTTTCAAAATAAGGTCTCATGATCTAACTCCTGTTTTACTCTTTTCCGATAATGGCCAGAACATCTTCTTCTTCAATCTCATCTCCCTCTTTAACGTTTATTTGTTTAATTGTTCCGTCACAAGGTACATATATGGGAGTTTCCATCTTCATCGCCTCTATTACCAGGGCTTCATCATCTTCTTCCACCTTGTCGCCTACCGCAATGTTCAACTGTAAGACTTTACCCGCAAGGGGCGCAATAATTTCTTGTGCCATATGATTTCTCCATTAATGGTTAAAGATGCCTAAAATGATTTAAAATGCCTAAAATTGTGATAATTTGACTATTTCAGTAGTGTTAAAAAGATGCCGGCAGCAATTACGGTTCCGATTACACCGGCGACATTGGGTCCCATGGCATACATCAAGAGATAGTTCTTTTTATCTGCCTGGGCGCCCACCTTGTGTACTACCCGGGCTGCCATCGGAACTGCCGAAACACCGGCAGCGCCAAGTAAGGGGTTGATCTTTTGCTTTAAAAAAAGGTTCATAAACTTGGCCAATATTACTCCCGTTGCGGTACTTACTGCAAAGGCAAACAGACCGAGGAAAAAGATAAAGATGACCTTGGTCTGCAAAAAGATTTCAGCATTCATGGTGGCACCGACCGGAAGGCCTAAAAAGATGGTGACAATGTTCAAAAGCTCGTTTTGAGCAGCATGGGTCAGCCTTGCAACCGCCTTCGCCTCCCGGAAAAGGTTGCCGAGCATAAACATGGAAATAAGTGGTGCCGAGGCCGGAACTAAGATAATAATTAATAGTGTAGAGATTATCGGAAAAAGAATTTTTTCAAGCTGGCTAACCTTACGTGACTTTTTCATCCGGATTACACGTTCTTCTTTAGTAGTCAAAAGGCGCATGATCGGCGGCTGGATGATGGGCACCAGAGCCATGTAGGAATATGCAGCCACGGCACAGCTACCCAGCATATGGGGTGCCAGTTTTGCGGCCAGAAAAATTGTGGTCGGCCCATCTGCCCCACCGATTATACCCACAGTGGCGGCCTCCTTCAGGTTAAATCCAATGGCATGGGCAGCGAAGAAAGTTAGATACACCCCGGCCTGGGCACCGGCTCCGAGAAAGATAAGTCCTGGATTTGCAAGCAGAGGCCCAAAATCGGTAAGCGCACCCAGCCCTAAAAAGATAAGGGGAGGAATGATTTCCCATTGGATGCCGTAATGATAAAATTTCCAGAGCAGGCCTTCGTGAGGATCCATAAGACCAGCCAAGGGCAGGTTGGCAAGAATGATGCCAAAACCGATTGGCAAAAGAAGGAGTGGTTCGTAATCTTTGGCAATGGCCAAATAGATCAAGGTAAAAGCTACAGCCCACATCACAAGTATGCCTGGTGTAAGATAAAATATTCCGGAGGTCTTAAATAACGAGAAAAGTTTTTCAATCATTTTTCTTCCTTTTTTTGTCAAACCCGCTTGTGATCAGGTATGTAACTCTTATAGAGGTATAAAGCAAAGCCATGCCCAGAAAGACTCCTCCAAGACCAGCTATGAAAATAATCAGGCCATCAACCATCAGTATTCTTCCTTTCTTTTTTTCTTTGTCAACCCAGAGGCCACAGGCTCCGTTCCTCCAGGACAGATTTTAATCAAAAGGATTCCTCGATGCTCTGCATCGGGGTTAAATGAAAATTCCTTTTGATACCTCGCAGCTCTGCTGCGGGGTAGTTCATTGTTTTTAAGGCCGAATTGGTTGCCGGAATTCCGCCGTATATGAAGGTTTGAAAAATAACCTCTGCAATCTCTTCAGGCCTACAGCCGACATTCAGGGCAGCCTGAATGTGGAGCCGTAATTCATCGAGACGTGAAAGGACTGTAAGCGATGCAATTGTAATCAGCTGACGTGTTTTATGAGGTATCTTCTCCCTGGCATACATCTGGCCGGTTATAAACAGAGAAAGATCCTTTGCAAGATCTTTGTCATATGCCCGCCAGAGGTCATAGGGTTTTTCATCTTTAACATCCTTAAAATAGAGCTCGGCTGTCTTCTTTGTTTTTTCAACAATATCTTTGTTCAAAACATCATACTCTTTCTTTTTCAGGTGTATTAACCCGCAACCAGCGGTCTGCAACTCGCAATATTTACCTGTTTGCCTTTCGGATCCCAAGCTGATCCAAAGCAATGATCCACTTGCAGATATTGGCCGATCCTTCAACTATTGCATATGTTGGTGTATCACGATAAAAGCGGGCCACCGGATACTCTGTGGAGTAGCCGTATGCACCCAGAATCCTCATGGCATAGTTGGCGCATTTCGTAACAACTTCACCTGCAAAATATTTTGCCTGGGCAACATCGAGTCCGTTGTTCAGGTTTCCCTGATCCTTTTCCCAGGCTGCCTTGTAAACCAGAAGCTTGGCAGCCTCAATTTCCGAGGACATCTGGGCAATCATATCCTGGTTCATCTGAAACTCGCCTATGGGTTTTCCGAACTGTTTGCGTTCATTACAGTATTTGAGTGATGCGTCCAGGCATGCCTGGGCAACGCCTACAGCACCGGCAGCAGCAGAAAGTCGTGTCTGGTTAAGAGATCCAAAGAGCATCCTGGCGCCTTCTCCGGGCTTTCCGATAATATTTTCCATGGGAACTTTTGTATTATTCAGGAATATCTCGCCAGTTGGCGATGAGTGAGATCCCATCTTTTCCAGGACTGATGTCTTTATACCATTGAAATTTTTAAGCTCCACGACAAAGGCGGAAAGACCCTTTGAACCTTTTGAATGATCCGTATAGGCATAATAAATAACAACATCGGCGATGTTGGCATTGGAGATCCAGGTCTTGGAGCCGTTTAGAAGCCAGTGATCTCCCTTGTCCTCGGCTGTTGATGACATGGCCATCACGTCTGAGCCTGCATCGGGTTCTGTAATGGCAAATCCGCCGAGATAGTCGGTGTTGACCAGCTTGGGGATGTACTTTTGTTTTAAGTCCTCACTGCCGTATTTGAATATGGTAAAGGCGCACCCAAGGACCTGCATGTTGACCTGAACCCTGAGTGAACTTGAGGCCTTTGCAATTTCTTCGGTCACGATCATTGCCGCCAGCCAGCCCATGTCTTCTCCACCGTATTCCTCCGGGATTACAGTTCCGAAAAAACCGAGTTCTCCCATGGGCTTGATGGCTTCTTTATATGGGAAATAATGGTTTTTATCCCATTCATCGGCAAAAGGAGCGATCTTTTTTGTTGCAAACTCACGAACCGCTTTTCTCAGCATCTTAAGTTCTTTAGACAAAGCAAAATCCATATTAATTCCTTTAAAGTTCAAAGTTCGTCACAAAGAAAAGCTACATCAGCATTTGAATATTGGAAAGCCTTGCCAGAAGGTTCTTGAGATCTTCTTGGGCGGCCTTAATAAATGTTTTAAGGTCTGGAGTTCGTTCGTGGTCAAAAGTAGTTGCCGCGCCGGCAAAATGTATTTCAAAAGGAATATCCTTGATAATGAATTCACGGGTTTTCAAGACCCTGTTGATTCTTTTCAATGCAAGCCTGGCACCAATTTCATCGGTCATGGGCTGGAGAACCATGACCATTTTACTACTGAACATGCCAACCAGGTCAGTCTCCCTTACAATGTTTACCATTTCGTCCATAACGACCTTTAAGACATCTTCTCTTTTAATCGCACCAGAAGGAACAGGTTTTTTCGGAGTCGCCTTGATAATTGAAAATGACAGGACTGAAAAAGGAGTATCATACCGGTTGGATCTAGAGATTTCTTTTTCAAGAACAAAAAGGGCGCTTCCCCTGTTTAAGCTTCTCCCGGATGTGCCTTTGGCTTTGGGTTTCTTTTTCTGTTCCGGTGATATTCCCAGTATTTCATCGCAAACCTGCTGGAAACGGTTCTCTTCAATCCCCCTTTCAACAAGTGACTGTTTAACATGATCTAAAATTTCTTTGAGCTCTTCTTTGTTTTCTGTATGTTCGTGCAGTATTTTCAGGATGGTATCTTTTGAGGGGCCTCCGTTATCCGATGAACTCACGTGTTTGAGGACCATATTAGATTTCAGCTGCTGAATATTTTCTTCCATGCGCTCCATGAGCCGTTTTTCGATGTTGTTCATTACATCGGAATTAACATCCGTTCCCCTCAACTTATCGACAAGCTCTGATCTGACACGTGAAAAGATACCATGGAGTTTTTTCCCCTCCTTATCTCCGGCTTCTTCCAATGCGTTCAGTGTAATCTCCGATCCGGCTTTCTCAACATAATCGACTAGTAAATCGGACAGGATATTTTCATCTCCTGGTCCTTTTCGAATCTCGGCAGCCAGGTATATCAGCTCTGCGGCATCTTGTGGGTTGTTCATTATTTCCTTAATCAGGTCTTCCCCGTCCAGGCCGATTTTTTTAGCGCTCCTATCAAGGACCCTTGTTAGTTCATCGCTCTGGAGTTCGTTTTTCAGCTCTTGGACCAATTGAAGGAAATCTGGAAGAGACATTCCTTCTGTTATCAGCGCCTGTTTAAGCTTCGGGAGTATACGCTGAAGTTCGCCGGTTTCCGGAACAATTCTGAGGATAATCTGTGCCAGGCGTTTTATGGAAACCGAGCCCTTTTTGTATTCTTCGGTTATAAGCCTGATCAGAACGTTATCGGTAATTTCGTCAGCTTCACGACGTATTTTATTCTCATCAACATATACGATACCTTTTGCTTTCCGGGCTTCTATTCCATTCAGCAGTTTCTGTTTTAAATCAAAAACGCCTTTAGCCAGTTCGGACATGCTTATATCCGTGGCACCCGTTATCGCCTTGTCGACTTCCTGCCGAAACTTATGCAGGTTGTTTGACAGTTCAGTTCCGGGTTTCAGATCTTTCTTCTCTGATTGTTGGGAAGTGGCAAGATCTGATTCAATCAGCATTTCTGAGAATTTGTCGGGGCTTTCCATTAGCTTCTGGATAGAAATATTTTTATCAATTTCTTCAGAAACAATGTTGGCTGCCATAAGGCTCAGGACATCTTCGGTGGTGGGTCCGTCCACATGGCTTTTTTGATCAGGTGTGGCTGCGGGGGCTCCTGTAGCATCTTTTTCAGATCCTTGCAAATTTTCAAGTCGGCTCCGAAGGATCACCTCCTCATCAGTGGTCATCTTTTTAAAAACAACATAGTTGATTTTAACTCTATCCACCCCTTTTGCTTCTAAAGCAACTTTCATCGAATCTGCCGTAGGATACTTACTAAGATCCGAAAAAACTTCGATAAAGAACTTCAGGTGTTCGAGCTTCAAACCGTTTGCAAATGAGATAGACTGGATCTCCGCTTTTTTAAAGTGGTTAGCCATTCTGGCAGTATTTATTCGTGGATCAATGAGATCTTCTTCAATAAAAAATTGTTCCTGGTTCATGGAAAGGATTAGGGGAGATATTTTTTTCAACACATCCTCAAGTGCCGCGTGGAACTTTTCTATGGAGCTGGTAGCAGTTTTATGATTTACATCGTACATGCAAACCTGGTTAAAGGACAAATTGAAATTTCTACAGATATTGTCCAATGTTCGTTTTGTCAGTTCGGATTTGTCCATTTTACTACCCTTCCTTTTTCTTCAGGCAGTTTTTTTGATACAACTTTAAGGCCTTTATGAATTCATCGCTGGATGCATACCTGTGAGCAGGGTCATAGGCAATGGCCTTTTGGATAATATGATCCATATTTTCATTCAGGTCTGGGTTAAGCTGAGACGGCCTTTTCAGAAAAATGCCGGCCTTTTCTTTCTGTTTATGTTTGAAAAGAGATTTCAGAGAATCATAATTGGGGATGGGCAGTTTTTCCACGATCATCTGAAACAGCATGGTGCCCACGGCATAGAGATCTGCCCGACCGTCGACGGCTGATCTGGATATCTGTTCCGGAGCCATATAAAGCGGTGTTCCCAGTATCATTTTTCCCCCAAGAACCTCTCCACGCACGAATTTGACCGTTCCAAAATCGGAAATCAACGGTCTTTTGGTATGTTTTTCAATCAGAATATTGGCAGGTTTTATGTCTCTGTGAACAATATCCTGGCTGTGGGCATATCCGAGAGCGTCCAGAACCTGGATTATTATCTGTATAGAGAATGATAATGGCAGAATCCGCCTGGATGGTATGATTTGCTTTTGGGCGTTCCTGATATACTGGGAAAGATCGTTTCCCTGAACCAGCTGCATGCTCATGAAAAGGAATTCATCTGATTCGCCTACCTCGTAAATCGGAATAATATTTGGGTGGGATAAAATTGCTGCTGCCTCGGCTTCCTGCTGAAATCGATCGGAAGCTGTGGAGGTGAGCAGACTTTTGGGTAATATTTTTAAAGCAATTTTCCGTTTTAATGTTTGTTGAAAGGCGATGAAAACAATTGCCATGCTTCCACGGCCCAGCTCTTTCATAATGGTGGATGTTCCAACCTGCTTCCCAATTAGATGGTCAACTTTAATATTATTAATAGAAGCCATATCTTGCCTTCACATATTAGTGACAGGCTCTATATCATATTCCTTAAAGAAATCAAAGCATTTTGTGCCTACACACCTTTCATTTTTGAACCTTTAACGGCCACCCATTGTACCGCCTTATTTATTCTACTTTTTCCTGTTGCAAGCGTTTTCGCAAAGCTTTTCCAGCATCCCAGGCCTTGCCTACACATTCTCCGATTGCCCAGAATCTATTATCTGGCATAGTCAAAAGAAATGGAGTGGTTTTCTTTACGTCCGGCTTTCCGTCTGTGAGGTACTTTTCTTCTGAATAAATATTTATAATTTCAGCTATAAAAAAAGAGTTGGTTGGGAGGTCCACCGTCTGAGTTATTTTACATTCCATCGTAATAGGGCAGTCGGAAATCATTGGTGCTGACTTGAGTTCACCGTAAAATACTTCGAATAGTTCGGATTTATCAACGCGTTTACCTGAGACTAGTCCCGTATAATCCGTAATTTCAACCATTTCTACAGAAGGTACATTTACGCTGAATTCACCAGTATCAAGGATTGCTGCATGAGACGCGTTGTTTTTGCTAACACAGATGCCAAGCATTGGGGGATCGTAATTAGCTCGTGTCAACCAATCCAACGCCATAAAATTAACTTTCCCCTCAAGATGCGTCCCAAGAATGGTTTGTGTCCATGGAAGACAAAAAAGGTTTTTCTGTTCAATTACTGTTTTCATAATATCCCTCCTTATTTATGCTATAAATTCCAATAATTATGGCTCGGAATATCTGGCCGATTCTTATACGCGGCACAACGCCCTGCTAACCCGCATTCTTAAAGTGATTCAGGGTTGATTAATCTAACTGTCGGAAAATATGTTCCATATCTGGCCACATCTCGTGTGATTAAGTTTAAATCAAATGGCGTGGGGTTATGAGCGAGCTCTAAGTAAAGAAATCAAATATATTGCCGAGCATACTACTGTCTGCCTGATAGATCTCTGTATATCTGCATCTGGTACAGGTTACAGTGGTAAACTTTTTGCTCTGAATATCGAAGATTTTACTCCAAAAGCCTCCGGCGGCTCTGAACACTCCTGTTTCATACTGGTTGTTCTTACACTTCGGACACCAGTAACCGACATTATCCATGAGTTATTTTCCTTTAGCCCGACTCTCTTTTGCTGTCCTACTTTCGACCCTTGCCTTTGCTTTTCGCTTTGCCCTTACCTCTATCATTGTCATCGTAAAGATCTTGGCCGCGTTTCAGGGCATGGAACTCCTTTGATCCTGGCTTTATGCCCAGGCTCTTCGCAAGTACGCCCCAGCCTTTGCCCTTACCAGATTTGTATTTTCCAATAACGTATTCTGTTGGCTGTTTTGACATTTCTCCGAGCCGGAGCACCATATAGGCGTCCGCGGGTTTTTTAACATTGTTGAGCACGGTTTTGATTTGTGTGTCGCCTATTTTAAAACGAGCTGCAAGCCTTGCCCTGAATCCTGATGAGTCCGCTTCAGCTTTGATATTGAAATCCCTGATCCAGTCAAAATCATCTGCTACGGCTGCCGATGAAACGAGTAAAAGCGCCATAGAGACCACGAACAACATTTTAAGCAGTTTCATAATGTTCTCCTTTTGAATTTGTTTTGAGGGGCCGGTCTGCTGGAATGACTTGTTATATTTTTACCTGTATGCTTCTCGCCTGTGCCCGATTCTTAAGATAAGAACGGTATCGCCAATAAGAGAGTAGATTATACGATAATCTCCGACCCTACATTTTTTTAGACCGGTGAATTTTCCTGATAAAGACGGGTAGCTATCAGCTTTTTTAGGAAGCTCTTCTTCTATTTTTTTTAGGATTCTATCTGCTTGGCCTTTGCCAATCCTTTTCAAGTCACGCCCCACTGATTTTTTGAATGCAATCTTATAGCTCAAGCTCTTTCCTCATGTCATCCAAAGATATCACAGGATCAGATGTATCATGCAATCGATCAACTGCGACTTGTAAATCAGCAAGTTCTTCCAAATAAGCCTCTAAAGCTTTTTGTATGTGAAAGGACTTAGGTCTTTCAGTCTCTTTTGCGATTGACGCAAGTTCCGAAGCAAGGCTGTCGGGAATCCTAACTGAAATTGCTGTGCTCATACAACACCCCCATTGCATTTAGTTGTCATATATTGTAAACATTGTTTGAAAAGTATGCAAGTATTTTTTTGGAGTAAGGAAAATATAACCTCATGACCTGTGGGGAAAGCCGCCAGGCTTTACACATCAGAGTCCATGAGCTTGTGTACGCCCGGCATGTCGCAGATCCCGAGCTTTTCGGGGGGCGTGAGCCTTTCGGCAGTGAGCCTGTCGAGAGCCTCATGGTCGAACGACTCATGGCCGAACTGCTTATGGGGTGAGGCTTCGACCGAGCTCCATTCGGACCGAGCTCATGGCCGAGGGCAGCCGAGGCCAAGTCCCCTGTACGTGAACACTGCTAATAAATCTTTTGATTTATTAGCATAAGTGATTGCCAAAAGCAAGTCGTAGATCCCGTCATCGGGGGGCGTTATCGTGAGGTAACGTCTGATGGGCTGGAACGAAGTGGAAGGCGAGTGAATGCGAGAGCGACTGAAAGGAGTGGAAACCTGGAGCGTAAAACTTGAGGCCCGCCTGGTGAACTTGTCCTGAGCAAGTCGAGGGAGACCCGCATGCTAGGTGGTGTGATGAGGGGGAGAGAAAGACTACTCCTTACCCGATTAGGAAGTGGTTGATTGCCATTCAGCCAATACATGGGAGACTTGAGCATGCACTTGTTCACGCGCTTGCCATCTCTCGAAACTAGTCAGGAGCAGTTCGTCGTAGTTTGTTTCTTGGTGGCGAACATGGGCAGCGACTGCGAGACAAACTGCTTCTTTATCCAACTCTTTGGCCGCTGCGCTTCGACCGACGCGCCCGCTATACTTACGGCAGGCATGCTCTGCGACAACTTTCTCTCTTCCAATCGGACAATTCGGATACAATTCACGAACGCGAGCTGCAAAACTTGCTATGTATTCCTCATCAAGTTCGGCTCTACGAATTGCTGCGCGAGCGCGCCTCAGTTTTCGTGTGTCTGCATCCGCCTTGCACTTGTGCTCTGCCAACTCAACTGCTGCATTCTCTACCAGCAAACCCTGCCTCTCGTAACGTTTGCGTGCTCTGCTCCATTTAAGGACGATGGCCGCGAGCTTCGAGTATTTTCGAGAACGGCGAGTGAGGGCAGCGTCGCCGGAAGGCAAGAAGACTAAATGGTCAAGGTCTGCACAGCTCAGACATGCAGCGCCCTTGTCATCCCCTTGAAGTAATATCCAGGCACCGTGGCCGAGATTCTCACCGCATTCATCACATCTCGACTCGCGGCTTGAGATAAACACCTTGAGTTCGTTCTTTTGCTTTCTGTCGCGCTTAGTCATCTGGGATATTCCGCTTCCTAACGGGCCGGCTAACTGGCGGCGGATGCTAAGCGAGAGCTGTTAAATATACTCACACCATACCAAAAATCTAACCTTTGAAAACCGCAGGATATCAGCCGTCCATGTTAAGCCGGTTGTTGTGTGCCGGGCACGGCACGCATTCTTAAGGGTGAGTATATACTATGATTAATGTATAATGCAAGTCCCTGATCCAGCCAGATGGAGGCGAAGGGCATAGTGTTATCACAACGGGGTATCCGGTGACGGTGCTCGGGGAGGAGGCCGCCCTGCCGAGGCAGGATACTGCAAACGCATGAGTCTTCGCCTACGGCTACGACCTCACAAGCGGGGCTATGACTGTAGACCCACGAAAAAACATAGAACAAGACAGTGCCGCCGAAGCCTTGGCGAAGGCGCAAATCGAGTTAGGCGGGTCTGATGGGACGAGTCCCGCTAAAAGCGGGATAAAGTCCTCTATCCATTATAAGCAGTGTCCGTATACTTGGCGCTTACGTGCTGAAAGACGTGTGTTTACCCCGGGAGGTCTTCCATGTGCCCTGGGATGCCGCGTGCGGCAGAAATTGGCTGAGGGCAGGGCAACCTGCTCCGACCACATGGAAGAAGTCAGCAGATGGGATATTAGTCGGAGGAAACGAGCCGCGGTGGAATAGACGCGGAGGACTCACCCCGATGAAGGCCTGAACGGTCCCCAACCGAATGGTTTGGGTAAATGGTCGTGGCTATCAAAGAGCATGTTCTTATCGGCATCATGCAGTCCCGCCGCTGGCGGGAAAATGCTGGTAGCGTTGCGTTCCCCAAGGCCAAGCAGAAAAGCTGATTTATTTGTGTCTGTTTTGACCAGCCGACCTGTCCCGCCGTAGCTTCAACGAAGCGGGGACCGCCGGATACGTGACCCGTACGTCCGGTGGTGTGGGAGGGGCGCTCAGCGATGGGCGTCCCTATCCCTATATAATCCTGAAAATAGATCAAGCCACACCGACATTTAAGGCATGCACCTCTTTATCAAGACGATCCCTAAGCAAATCTTCAGTAACCTCAAGATCATATCGGGTTTGAAGATTTAGCCAAAACTGGGGTGAAATGCCAAAATATTTTCCTAAGCGGAGTGCCGTATCCGCGGTAATTGATCTTTTACCGTGTACAATTTCGTTGATACGCCTCGGAGGCACGCTTATATCTTTAGCAAGTCGATATTGACTAATTTGCATCGGCTTTAAAAATTCGTCCTGCAAAATCTCACCGGGGTGGATGGGAGGAAGTTTTTTTTCTTTCATAATGATCTCCTAATGATAATCCGTAATCTCAACATCATACGAATCTCCTTCTTTCCATTTGAAACACACCCTCCATTGATCATTGATGCGGATGCTATGTTGTCCTTTTCGGTTACCCTTAAGAGCTCCAAGCCTGTTACCCGGTGGAATTCGTAAGGCATTGAGTTCAGGTGCCGCATCTAACATCACTAGCTTCCTACGCGCCTGATGTTGGATATCTGAAGGGAATTTTTTCGAGAAATGTCTGTTAAATATTTTTTCAGTCTCTTTATCTCGAAAGGTTTTTATCATAATAAGATAATAACGCAGATCGTTATTAACGTCAAGCGTTAAGTTGGCAGAAACAGTTGCTATAATAAATATATTACAATGGGATTATAACGCCCGCCATCACCGGTGGGCAGGGTAATCGTTCCTTTGTAAAAGGCAATTAAACACAAAACTTGATAAAAACTTCAAACCGCACGACCCTGCCCATCTGAGTGCATGGCGTTGTTCTACTGCGGTTTATTTTTCTCTACTCATCCATTGAGCGGTGTGCAGTATCGTCTTCATCAACCCAATCTTCCTCTTCCCATACCATCCCTTTACGCCCCGGAACTTTACGAGTTGTACCAGCCTTATATAAAGCGCATGATTTCGGGCCATAACAGAACGTCTCGTATCGAAACCGTTTTTGTTTGGGGTTCCAATGGTCAATGATCATTTCAACTACCATCTTGCAGCCCCACAAGCAGTTTTGACACTTTATATTGTAAGTTTGAGCGGCAAGCCTTCGGTGACCTCTTTCTCGATAGGTTTCAAGGTCCGGCGGGATACCCTGCCATGGTGGAACATCATGTTCTGGAATATTTGAACACTCAATAACTTTAAGCCCACTTGTTTTGTAATATTCCACAACCTCCAATCGGTTATCCAAAACTGGATAGGATTGACCGCTGATACTATCGCCAACTTTAAAATGGTGCTTTGCTTGAGCTGCTTTGCCTATTCCGACAAGGAATTCACCTTCCTGTCCATCGATTGTTCCTTCCACCCTCAACGCATACCCCAAATAGTTGTGGCTGCGCTGATCGAATGATCGTGATAATCGTATCCTGGGCTGTACAGACATTAACCTTCCTTGCCAAGTAAGCTTTTCCGTTTTCATAATTCGATATGAATTCCTCTTCATTTGAGCTGCCTACAATAGTGCGTTAAGCGTGGCCTGGTGTCGGGCCACAGTAACATATTGAAAAATCGAGAAAAGATACCTAAAAATACCAGTATTTCGGTCTTAATCGATCAATTTTCATGCAAAAACTGGCCAATTAAGGATGGTGGTCGTTAATCCCATAAAAATGTGTTTCCTAAATTCGGATTATTAGCTTTGCCATATGGCGTCAGCCTTCCCGAAGTTCAAAGGTATCGTCAGCGCAAATTATCTTTCTACCTGTTGCTAACCCGGATTTCTCACGAGCCAGAGCGGTACAGGAACAAGGCATTTCAGTCCGAAGACGTAGTGTTTTACTTCGAGGGCTGAATAACGCAGACGCCGAAGGAGTCATGCCGAAGGCACTGTGCCGCTCTGGCTCGCCTTTGGTGAAGAACATCAAATGCCATTTTTATTTGCATTATTACAGTCTGCAATTCCGAACTTGGGTTAAATTAATGTATAATTTATTAATATCGTATTATTTTTCCATTCTGTTTGATGTTCTTTATGAGAAATTCGGGCTGAACAATCACACCACCACGCTCCAGAAAGTTTTCACGGTCGAAATCGTCCCGGAATATCTTGTTTCTCTCAATACCCCTTGCGATTATATGGTGCAATGCCCCAGGAGCATCTATTCTCGACTTTCTTGGCATAAATCATACATAATCACAAAAAAAACCTCAACAGAAACTGTAAATCTGAAGGGCGTTCCCAATTTCCCAAGCAGTAATTTACAATTCAAGCTTTGACACCATAACACATTTTCCGAATCTTTTTACAATGCATCGTTCCACCTACACATTCATTTCTGTATTTTCTCTAGCAAAAAAAGCGTCTGGAAAACGTTTCTGGCATTCCATTTCCATATTCGATAAAAAGGTG
>JAUVVL010000048.1 GCA_030604635.1 Desulfobacteraceae bacterium | reverse complement strand
GTTTGAAGTGACCTGCCCGCCAATGCCTGTCTGCGTAGAACGCACAGGCAGGCCTGTCTGCTCTTAACTCTTTAGCTGTCTTAAGCAATGAGCGGGTAAGTGGCTATGGCAGGCGGGGCTAAAGTGAACTAAAGCCCGCCCTGGTGCGACTCGTCCATATATATTTATCTGGCCTATGCATCATTACCAACCTGACTTTTTGAGTATAGAGTATTGGTGATCGGTCTGGGCCAGGGGTGTGGAATTCTGTCTTTTATAAAATAATCAATATCCTTAACTTTAGGCACTTTAGATCATTTTAGGCATTTTAGGCATTCATTTATATTTTATCACCAGTGGGCTCCAGAATTTATTGAGAAGTTAAACTATAAGCAGTGATTTTACTAGGGGGTAAGACGATGCGAAAAATCTGGGTAAGGGTGGATCCCTGGAACAAGAAAATGGTGACAACTGCACTTGAAGGCGGTGCAGACGGTATCTTGGTTCCACAGGGATTTTCCGAAAAAGTAAAAGCGCTTGGAAGGATTCAGACCATTTCCGAAGATGGAGACTTAAAACTGGGAGAGGATGTGGTCTTTTATAGCATAAAGAGCGGCGAGGACGAGGATAAAATTGTCAAGCTCAGCCAGGACAAGCGCGTAATTCTTCAGTGCAGTGACTGGACAATCATACCGCTTGAGAACCTGATTGCAAAAGGCGCAGAAGTTATTGCCCAGGTTCGGAATCTGGAAGAAGCGCAAACCGCTTTCAGCATTCTTGAAAAAGGCGTTGAACATATTCTTTTCCATTCAAACGATGCAGTAGAGCTGAAAAAGGTACTTTCCTGGCTTCATTCAGAAGGGGACAAAATCTCACTTCAAGCTGCCGAGATAGTCGAGATCAGCCCTGTGGGGATGGGAGACAGGGTCTGTGTGGATTCCTGTACATCAATGACCATGGGCCAGGGCATGCTGGTTGGAAACAGCAGCACTGCCCTGTTTCTTGTTCATTCCGAAAGCATTATAAATCCTTATGTTACTCCCAGGCCCTTCAGAGTTAACGCCGGACCGGTGCATGCATACACAAGAGTTCCCGGCGGAAAAACAAGGTATCTTTCAGAGCTATCAGCCGGTGACCAGGTGCTGATCGTCGATTTTAAGGGCAATACAACAACCGGCATTGTGGGGCGTTTAAAGATCGAAAAACGCCCATTGATGCTGGTGAAGGCTGTTATTGGCGACAAACAGATTTCAAGCATTGTTCAAAACGCGGAAACAATCCGGCTGACCGACCCTCAAGGCAAGGCACTATCGGTTGTAAGTCTTGCGCCCGGTGACAAGGTTCTGGCGGCGGTCGAGGAGGGCGGCAGACACTTTGGTCTTAAGATAGAAGAATCGATTACGGAAAAGTAATGATGTTAAATGCAGACACCGTCCTTTTTGCCGTACTTGGAGATCCTGTATCCCACAGCTTAAGTCCTGTGATGCACAACCAGGCGTTATCTGATGTCGGATACAATGGGGTATATCTTGCTTTCAGAGTCAAAGATATCGGTAAGGTTGTATCCGGTATAAAGGCCCTTGATATCAAAGGCGCCAGCATCACCATCCCTCACAAGGTTTCGGTGATACCGTTTTTGGATGAGCTGGATGATACAGCAGAAAAAATTGGGGCTGTGAATACAATCATTAACAGGCAGGGTGTTTTAACCGGCTATAACTCAGATTGCCTTGGCGCCGTAAAGGCCATTTCCGAGAAAACAGCCATAAAAGATAAGGATGTCGTTATCATCGGCGCCGGAGGTGCTGCACGTGCAATCGGGTTCGGCATAATATCCGAAGGCGGTCGGGTGACGGTTTTAAACCGCACCGTAGGTAAAGGTGAGAAACTGGCAAGAGATCTTGGATCAGAATTTCAACACATTTCAAACCTCAAAAAAACAAAATGTCAAATCTTGATCAACACCACGCCTGTGGGGATGATACCCGATACTGATGCCATGCCGGTTAAAAGTGATGATCTTGAAAAGACGATGGTTGTTATGGATGTAATTTATAATCCATTAAAGACCCGTCTAATAAAAGAGGCTGAAAATATTGGCTGCATGACCATAGATGGCATCTCGATGTTTGTATACCAGGGGGTTTTCCAGTTTGAATTGTGGACCGGAAAGAAAGCACCCGTTGAAGTGATGAAAAAGGCTGTGCTGAAAAGGATAACATCCTGATGATCGAGATAAGACCTCAGAGAATATATAATAAAGAGGTTACGGTTCCGGGTTCAAAGAGCTACACTCACAGGATCCTTATTGCCGCAGCCCTGTCGGACGGAACATGCACCATATACAATGGGCTTAAAAGTGAAGACACACTTCTAACACTAAGTGCTTTAAAACATATGGGGATAAAGATAGACGTCGGCAAAAACAGGTTCGTGGTGTACGGGAAAGAAGGAGTCTTTAAACCTTGTGTTGAACCTGTTTATCTTGGAAATTCCGGAACTTCAATTCGCCTTTTAACAGCTATAGCGTCTCTGGGACAAGGAGTTTATACGCTTACAGGGACAGAACGTATGGGAGAGCGGCCGATCCAGGACCTGCTGGACGGTTTGGGCCAGATAGGAGTTAGGGCCCGTTCGGTTAATAACAATGGATGCCCTCCTGTTGAGGTAAAAGGGGGAAAAATTGCAGGCGGCAGCATTGCTCTGAAATGCGGAACAAGCAGCCAGTTTCTTTCCGCATTGCTTCTGATGGCGCCTTACACAAAAAATGGGATTGAAATTAATGTTGTCGAGGGGCCGGTATCCAGACCTTACGTGGATATGACAGTGGATGTCATGGAAAAACTTGGCGTTGAGGTCATACGTGATGGTTACGAACACTTCAGAGTTGATGGGGGGCAGACATATATGGCAGGATCATATATGGTGGAACCCGACTGTTCCCAGGCAGGATATTTCTGGGCAGCTGCTGCAATATCAGGTGCCGGTATTAAGGTAAAGGGAATCACGAAAAAATCGCACCAGGGTGATGTCCGTTTTACGGAACTTCTCGAAGCCATGGGGTGTGAAATTTCACATGAAAAGGACGGCATTACAGTTTCCGGCGGTCAACTATCGGCCATAACGGCGGACATGGCCGATATGCCGGATATGGTTCCGACCCTGGCTGTTGTGGCAGCATTTGCTAAAGGGACAACGGTTATTGAGAATGTGGCGCATCTTAAGGCAAAGGAGAGCGATCGTTTAGGTTCTGTCGTAAAGGAACTATCAAAAATGGGTGTCGAGGCCAGCTGCAGCGATACCGGTATGATGATCAAAGGCGGAACCCCCTCTGGCGTTGAAATCGGCACCTACGGTGATCATCGCATAGCCATGAGTTTTGCACTTGCCGGGCTTAAAGTCCCCGGCATTAGCATCAGGGACGAAAGGTGCGTTGAAAAGTCATTTCCGGATTTCTGGAATGTGTTCGAAGGGCTGTTTAAAAGATGAATATATTTTTGATCGGATATCGCTGTACGGGCAAGACTTCCGTGGGAAGATCCCTTGCAAAGAGCCTCGGACGGCCATTTCTTGATGCTGATTCTGAATTGGTGAAAGAACAGGACCTGAACATATCTGAAATTGTACGCAAACATGGTTGGGATGCCTTTCGTAAAATTGAGAGTGACGTCATAAAGCGGGTTTGTGACCTTGACGATCACGTGGTGGCAGCAGGCGGCGGTGCTGTTCTTAATGATAAGAACGTAAAGCATATGAAAAGAAGCGGAAAGCTTGTCTGGTTGAAGGCGACGCCGGAAACCATTAAAAAAAGGATTTTGCAGGACAAAAACACTAAAGATTTTCGCCCTGCCTTAACATCAAAAGGATCAGTTGAAGAGATTCAGGAAACGCTTTTAATCCGGAATCCGTATTATGAAAAAGCAATGGATTTTGACGTGGATACGGATGATATTGGTATCGATGAGGTTTGCCATGCTATTATAAAGAAACTTGTAACATTTTAGCCCTTTGCAAACATTATCGCATTCAGGTAATCCGGTTTTAAACCGTGTCAAACTCGTGCATAAGTGAGCGTAAAGAAAGAACAGGTGCAATCCTGTATATAAAAGCCGATTAAAATGCGCATATTATTTAACTCACAGGTAAAATCTGCTATTTTGCTGTTCTTTCTTAACGTTCTCTAATACACTCAAACAGTGACCCACTTTAAAACCGGATCACCTGAATGCTTGTGGGACACGTTTTCATAAAGCTAAATTAATACAGAAACTTAATGATATGGGATATGAATTTCGGGTTCCGGTAAATAGGGGGTAAAAATGCCCGGGAACACATTCGGAATATTATTCAAAATAACAACATGGGGTGAGTCGCACGGAAAAGGTGTTGGCGTTGTCATTGACGGATGTCCTCCAAGGATACCACTTGATGAGGGCATCATCCAGTCCATGTTGAACCGTAGACGACCGGGAAAGTCTTCTGCAAGCACTACCAGGAGGGAACCTGACCAGGCTGTTATTATGTCAGGTGTTTTTGATAATATGACAACCGGAACACCAATCATGATCATGGTGTACAATAAAGATGCTGATTCTAAGGCGTATGAGCCTTATGCCGATCTTTTTCGGCCCGGTCACGGTGATATAACATACATGGCCAAGTACGGCATACGAGACTGGCGCGGGGGTGGGAGAGCGTCTGCCAGGGAAACCGTGGCAAGAGTGGCGGCAGGTGCTGTGGCAAAAGCTCTTCTTGATAGAGAAAACATCGAGATTTTTGCATACACAATCGAACTCGGTGGTGTCAGTGCAAAAAAGCGTAATCTGGATGTGATGGATAAAAACATGTTCTATTGTCCTGACATGGAAGCCGCAAAAAAGATGGAAGAGCGCGTTTTACAGATAAAAAAAGGTGGTGATTCAATCGGCGGCATTGTCGAGATCCTGGCAAGAGGAGTTCCACCTGGATTGGGAGAACCGGTATTCGACAAGCTCGATGCTGATCTGGCAAAAGCCCTTATGAGCATCGGTGCTGTCAAGGGGGTTGAGATAGGATCCGGATTTGAGGCGGCAGCAAAGCTGGGTTCTGAAAATAATGATTCCATAACTCCTCAGGGCTTTTCCACCAACAATGCCGGCGGAATCCTGGCCGGAATATCTAATGGTGACGATATTGTAATTCGTGTGGCTGTTAAACCGATTCCTTCCATTTTGATCGAGCAGAAGACAATTGATTGGTCAGGAAATTCAGCAACCATTTCAACAAAAGGGCGTCATGACGTTTCGGCCATACCACGCATAAATGTTGTCTGCGAAGCCATGGTTAGTCTTGTCCTTGCTGATCATCAATCAAGACAGCGGGCGATTAAGCAGCAGCAATCACCTTAACCCGCATTTCTCATAAAGAATTTGTATTGGCCCTTTAAATTTCTCCTTTAGACGTTCAGAAATAAAATGCACAAAAAAATATGCATCACGCACAGATTTAGGTGCATACTTAAAAACTTATTCAGAGAATTCTGTCCCTCTAATATGCCCAATCTGATTTTCCAACTTAATATTTGTATTTATTAAAATGTTGGGAAACCCCATGAAATAAGGTTTTCTCTAACATTTAGAAGAATAGACTCCCATCAAACAACCCTCATTCCGACATTCTATTCCTTTTGGCATGATTCTTGACAGAGTTATGTCATAACCCGAATTTTTCTTGATTCTGATTCGGTCATTTGCCAGGCATAAGGGTGAAGCCGGATAAATTGAGACCTTTGAAAAATGTTCAATTTTGTTCAAGGTAAAGGAAGGCGAAAATTTTAACCGCAGGAATACATTGAGTATTTTGAGGATAAAGCTAAAGCTTCACTTCGTGCAAAATTTGAGCCTGACGCAGAGATTGGGTAAAAGGGGACGTTTTGCAAAGCTCTCAAATTCTTTATGAGAAATTAGGGTTAGTCGGTGTTTCCGGTGAACCGTTCACCAATCAACAAACCATTTACTTTATTAGAAAAGGAGGAAGTTATGAAAGGAAAAAGACTTTTATTTTTATGCATTGCTGTTGCAATCGTTATGGTTCTTGTAGGGTCGGGATGGGCCGAGGACACGGGAAAAATTAATATAAACAAAGCATCAGTTTCAGAACTTACTCAACTCAAAAGGGTAGGGCTGAAATATGCGGAAAGGATCGTGGAGTTTCGTGACAAAAATGGCCCTTTCAAAAAACCCGAAGACATAATGAAGGTCAAAGGTATTGGTTTCAAGACTTGGGAATTGAACAAGGATCTGATTGTTGTTGATGAGGCAGTAAAATCTTAAAGTAATGCCGTAATAATCAACTACCCGACGAGCGGGTAGTTGATTATTCTAATCTAACAGGGAGGGCAATAAATGTATCATCCAAAAAAACAAAAACACCTCGGAATCTTTAATATTATTGACAACAAGTGTCGGCTTGTATCTTTTTGCCTGATCCTTTTTGGCGTATTTGTTTTGGTTTTTGGTGTTGAAGGAACCGGTTGGTGTCTGGGATGGCCTGATATCAAGGTTCGCCTTCTTTCCGATGAATGTTTTGCAGTCGTAGAGTATGATGGCGGAACCCCTGTACGACATTGCCCTTATCTTGATATTAACGGCAAGCTTGACGAAGAGCAACTGATTTATGTTTTGGGGTCGCTGGACAGGGAGAAATGGGTCAATCCGAAAAACAAGGAGAAAGCCAAAAAACATCTTGAGAAGCATTATGACAGATTCAAGACAAAAGCCATGAAAAAAGAATTAATTGGTCCTTTGAATATTAACGATGCGAGTCTTACCGAATTGGTAATGCTTCCCCAAATAGGCCCTGTTCTGGCGGTAAAGATTGTTGAATACAGAAATACGCACAATATGTATATAACGATCGAGGAGATGAAAAAGGTGGATGGGATCGGACAGGGAATTTTTAATGCCATTCGTCATTATATCAGCACTGATTAGCCCGAATATTTCATAAAAAATACAGACTAATAAACTTGTAGAACCACGCCTTCTCAGGCGTGGTTTTTTATTGCAATAATGATGGCTTCGTAAATCCCGCTTGAGCGGGACTGCGTTGCGCTTCATTTCGTTGTCATTGCGGCGTACGCTAAGTACGCCTCATGACACGAAATTCGCACGCCTTGAATTTGGTCCCGCCCAGGCGGGATTACTTTGCCATCGCAATTTTGACTTTTTACGAAATCGTCAATGATGGCTTCATAAAAGTCAAAATTTAATTGATTGACAAAACTACATAAATATGTTTAATTACCGAATGTTAGCAAATTAGCATATACCACTTCACCAAAATTCAGAAACGGGTTTATCTGATATCGTAGTGCTCGACAGCGATCAATATTGCAAAATGTGGTGCTTGAGGGGAGAAGGCCGGTCAAATAGTTGAGTTGATGAGGATATTATGGGAAAGGATGAAAAAGGATGAAAACTGCTCTGATTACCGGAATAACCGGTCAGGATGGTGCCTATCTGGCTGAATACTTGTTGAATAAGGGATATCTTGTCCATGGAATAAAACGGCGTTCATCGTCTTTTAATACCAGTAGAGTCGATCATTTCTACAGGGATTTTCATGAAAAAGATGTCCGGTTTTTTATGCATTACGGGGATTTGACGGATGCGACCAACCTTATCCGGATTATCCAGGAAACCCAGCCGGATGAAATATACAATCTTGCAGCTCAGAGCCATGTCCAGGTTTCCTTTGAGACCCCAGAATATACGGCAAACAGCGATGCCCTCGGCACATTGCGCCTTCTAGAGGCGATACGTATACTCGGTATGGAAAAGAAAATAAGGTTTTATCAGGCTTCATCCAGCGAGATGTTTGGCAAAGCTAGAGAAGTTCCCCAGACGGAATCCACACCCTTTTATCCCCGTAGTCCATACGCGGCCGCCAAAGTATATGCGTACTGGATTACAGTGAATTATCGTGAGGCTTACGGCATTTTTGCCAGCAATGGTATCCTGTTTAACCATGAATCCCCTATCCGCGGGGAAACATTTGTGACCCGTAAAATTACCAGGGCTGCCGCCCGTATAGCGCTTGCACTTCAAGACAGGCTTTATCTCGGCAACTTAAATAGTCTTCGAGACTGGGGGCATGCGCGTGATTATGTTGAGGCCCAATGGCTTATTCTTCAGCATGAAGAACCGGATGATTTTGTAATTGCCACGGGAGAGCAACACTCGGTCAGGGAATTTTGTGAACTGGCCTTCAAGGAAGCCGGTATTGAACTGGAATGGAAAGGAAGCGGTATTGACGAAAAAGGCATAATAAAGTCTGCCGAATCATCGATTTCTCACCTGAAGCCTGGTGCCGTATTAGTTGAAATCGACCCCAGATATTTCCGCCCAACAGAAGTTGATACCCTACTTGGCGACCCGAGCAAGGCAAAGATAACATTAGGATGGGAAAGTAAAACCGTATTTGAAGATCTTGTAAAGGAAATGGTCGAAGCAGACTTGATGACTGCCAAACGGGATCAAATGTGCGCTGAAAGCGGTTTTGAAATACGAAACAGTTATGAATAATCAGATATAAGCTATCCGACAGAACATCTTCCAATCCTTAATTTTGATGGTTTTGTAAGTTGGCTAAATCGAGGTCCCATATGAAAAACAAGCGCATGGCAAACATTGAAAAGCTTATACAAAAAGGGGTGAAGATTCCCAATCCCCATTGCGTTAAGATTGGGGATGAAGTTGATATTGACAGGATTTCCGGCGACAGCGTGGTGATTTATTCAGGCTGCAAGATTTTTGGCAGTTCAACACTTATTTTGCAAGGTGCGAAGCTGGGGTATGAAGGTCCTGTTACCATTGAAAACTGTCAAATTGGGCCTCAAGTTGATCTTAAAGGTGGTTTTTTCAGGGATGCTGTTTTTCTTAAAAATTCGAGTATGGGTTTAGGTTCCCATATTCGGGAGGGGACAATCCTGGAAGAAGAATCAAATACAGCTCACACGGTCGCTTTGAAACAGGCCATACTTTTTCCTTTTGTAACCCTGGGGAGTCTGATCAATTTTTCTGACTGTTTAATGTCCGGTGGAACCAGCCGTAAAGACCACAGTGAAGTTGGGAGTTCTTACATCCATTTTAACTATACTCCCAATCAAGACAAGGCCACTCCGTCTTTGATTGGTGATGTGCCAAGGGGTGTTATGCTGAACCAGCGTCCTATATTCCTGGGAGGGCAGGGGGGGCTTGTGGGCCCGTGCCGTTTGGAATTTGGTACTGTCATTGCTGCCGGTTCGATAAACCGAAAGGATGAATTAAGGCCGGGACGTCTGCTCTTTGAAGAGGGTGAAAAAGGTGGAAATCAGCCGTTTATCGCCGGTATGTATCGTAACATCAAACGGATAACAGTAAATAACATTATCTATATTGCAAACCTGACAGCCCTTGAGCATTGGTACACCCACGTTCGCTCACAGTTTATTTCAGATGCTTTTCCGCAGCCCCTTTTTGACGGTCTTAAGGAAAAGCTTAACATGGCATTTGATGAAAGAATAAAAAGGTTTAAAGAGCTGTGTCAAAAAATGCCGGAGTCCGGGAGAGCCTATCAAAAAATCGCAAAAGAACAGGCATCACAACAGGTTTTGGATCAAAAGAACGAGATTTATGACAGGTGGCCCGAACTCGAAGAATCTTTCAGCGTGAAGCGCGGCACGGAAGATAAAGAGGGTTTTAGTGATATGTTTCTGGAAAAGATCTTTTCCGGTATTAAAACATCAGGAAAGGACTACATATCAGTGATAAAAGGGCTTGATGTTGGGGATACAGAAACCGGGACCCGCTGGCTTCAAGGAATCGTTGACCGAATAACCGCCAGGGCTCTAAAGATTATACCGTTATTTCAGTAACATAGTTTTCAAAGGGGTAACTTCTCACTAACACACTCAAACAGCCAGCTCTTTTACATTTTATTATCAGTGGGCTCCAGAATTTATTGAGAAGTTACTCAAAGGGCTAAAATGTTGCAAGGATTTAAGAATGAGTAAACTATTCGGCACTGACGGAATACGTGGTGTTGCCAATGAATATCCGATGACACCTGAAATGGCCGTTAATATCGGAAGGGCCGTTGCAGTGCTTTTCAAAGGAGATAAAAACAGCTCAAAGATTGTCATCGGCAAGGATACCCGCATCTCATGTCAAATGATAGAATATGCCCTGGTTTCAGGGATCTGCTCAATGGGGGCTGACGCATACCTTGCGGGAATTCTTCCGACGCCCGGGGTCGCTTTTATGACCTCTTCAACAGGTGCAAATGCAGGCATTGTGATTTCTGCATCCCATAATCCTTTTTACGACAATGGTATAAAAATTTTTAATGGCGATGGTTACAAGCTTTCCGATGAAAAAGAAGCTGAAATTGAACAGCTTGTATTGAATGAAAATATTGCTTCATTGACAAAATCGGTCCAAGATATTGGTTGCGTCTTTGAAATTTCTGACGCTGGCGGAAGATATGGAAATTATCTGAAGCTCACTGTGCCAAAAGATAATTATATCAAAGGGTTGAAAATTGTCATCGATTGCTCAAATGGTGCAACTTTCAGGGTTGCTCCGGCAATTTTTAATGAGCTTGGTGCAGATGTTGAAGCGCTGTTTGTTAGTCCGGACGGAAAGAACATCAATGATAACTGTGGGTCCCAACATCCCGAGATTCTGCAAAAAAAGGTTTTGGAAAAAGGGGCTGATATCGGCCTTGCCTTTGACGGAGACGGTGACAGGCTTATTGCGGTGGATGAAAAAGGTGCTGTTACAACCGGTGATCAGATTCTTGCCGCCTGTGCAAAGTACATGAAACAAAAGGGATTTCTTAAAGGCAATCAGGTGGTCAGCACAGTCATGAGCAATATGGGACTTGGGGTTGCCTTAAAAGAAATGGGCATAAAACATACCGTGGCAGAAGTCGGAGATCGTTATGTTATGGAAAAAATGATTGCTTCCGGAGCTGTCCTTGGCGGCGAAGATTCCGGCCATATGATCTTTTTGGCTCACCATACAACCGGAGATGGTATTCTTTCTGCTTTAAGGGTGATTGAAGCCATGAAAGAAGAATCAAAACCCCTGTCAGAGCTTTGTAAAATAATGAAAATATTTCCACAGGTCCAAATGAACGTAGAAGTTAAGCACAAACCCGACCTTAAAACCGTTCCGGATATTAAAAATGCAATAAAATCGGTCGAGACAAGACTGAGTGAAAAGGGTAGGGTGCTTGTTCGTTATTCCGGCACAGAGCCGATATGCAGAATAATGGTAGAAGGGCCCACCATTGATGAAACCAGAAAGTATTGTCAGTATCTATCTGATATTGTTAAGGATAAACTTGGATAATAAAAATCGTTTATTCCCGGCTTCCCAGTATTCTCAGCAGCATAAGAAAAAGATTGATAAAGTCAAGGTACAATGTCAGGGCGCCTAAAATTGCGCCTTTTCTGACGGTTGCACCATCAAGACCGTCAGGCTGTGAAAGTGCCATGGTTCTGAGTTTCTGTGTGTCATAGGCTGTGAGACCCACAAAAACGATAACACCGATATAGCTGACGATAAGACTCATTCCCGAACTGCGCACAAAAAGGTTAACAACCGATGCAATCACAATCCCGATAAGACCCATGAACATGAACTGACCCATTGAAGTCAAATCACGCTTTGTGACCATACCGTAAATACTGGATGCAACAAAGGTTGCGGCACATATAAAAAATGTTGAGGTGATCGAAGATCTTGTATATATAAGAAATATTGCCGACAAGGTCACTCCGTTTAAAGCTGCATAGAGAACAAACAGAGAGGTTGCGGTTGAAGCCTGCATTTTATTCACTCTACTCGCAAGTGAAAAAACGAGCACAAGTTCACCAATTATAAGGCCAAAAAATATGAGCTGATTTCCAAAGATCAATTTCAGCATGGTTTCGCTGTTTGATACGTAAAACGCCGTAAAACCTGTAAGGGCAAGGCCTATAGCCATCCAGTTGTATACACTTCGGATAAATGTATTAACCCGAATCTGGACTTCTGTCCGTTGAGCCGGAATAGATTGCATTATAACCTCCTGAGATTATAGATAAATAATAATTATCATATTCTTGCATTGCAAAAATTAAATTCTTAATACTATAATGCAGTAGGCAGTTTTTGCAAGATCAAAACAATTTTTGCAACGAAAATAAAATGAAACCCGAACAATTATATCAAGATATGACAGATCTTGCTGATAAACTTGGTGTCACTGTATCCGAGCAGAATTTTCGCAATACCGGAATAAAAGTTAAAAGTGGATCATGCAAGGTAAAAGGGAGGAAACTCTTTATCATTGATAAGCACAGATCAATTCATAAAAAAAATGAAATCCTGGCATCTTTTCTCAGCAAAATGCCCCATGAAGATGTTTATGTCATCCCTGCTGTTCGTGAGCTGATAAAAAAATATTAACAGGACTGAGTGAAAACGACACAGCTCATGAACAACGTCTAAGTTAATTTAAAAATAATTTACAGTGACCCGCTTAAAAACCGGATCACCTGAATGCTTGTGGGACACGTTTTTCAAAAAACTAAATTAATACAAAATAATTTACAGATGAAAATAGGGTGTTAGATTTCAGTTTCTGTCATATTAATTTAAGATTGTTTTAAAGTTTACATAATATACCTTATCAGACGTTGTTTAAATAGCCAAAAAGTACGGGCAGCCAGATTAAAAATGATTGAATGCGATTTTTAACTATGATATTCTTTATAAATCTAGATATATCAGGGGTCGGGGAGTTAGGGCCATAAGCGCTAAGTTGTTTTTGCCCAGGAGGGACTGAAAAAAAATGAACATCGAACACCCGCCTGCCATGCATCACAAACTATGGTGGCATGATCATTGTCACTGGGCCGAGACACCAGGACATTCTACCAAGACCACCCAAAGGCATTGCGGGCAGGTCGAACGTCGAACATCGAACGTTGAATGGGAAAAGATGAGGGGAAAAGATGAACATCGAACATCGAACGTCCAACATCGAATGTTGAATGAAAGACAAAAACAAGGGCAAGAATTTCATTAAAGGAACTCAGTGAGACCCAGCGATGGTTAAAACTTATTCAGCGTATACCACTAATTAAAAAACTTGAACTATTAGATGATATTTTGCAGGAAACAGAGGAATTAATTAAGATTTTCGTTACGATATCAAAACGGCCGTTCGACAGGCTCACGGCCCTGAGCGGAGTCGAAGGGCTGAAAAGAAACAGAAATAATTTGAGGAGCGGAGCGACATCATTATTCGACGTTCGACGTTCAATGTTCGATGTTGGACGTTCATCTTTTAATATGTTCGACGTTCATCTTTCAAAACAACTGAAAAGAAAGGGCTCCAGAATTTATTGAGAAGTTACTTTAAGGATACTCCAAAAGGGCAAAAATAATGGACTCGCATTTCAATATCGAGTACCAAGCATCCAGCGCAATGGAACAACGTCGGATATATACTGTTTCCGATCTTACAGCTGATATTAAAGTTTTGCTTGAAGAAAAGTTTCCGTTTATCTGGATTTGCGGTGAAATATCCAATTTCAGAGTGCCGGTTTCCGGGCATTTTTATTTTACACTAAAAGATGAAAATGCCCAGATAAATGTGGTGATGTTTCGCAGTCAGAATCGTAATTTAAAATTTGTCCCCGAAGATGGAATGAGCGTAACAGGCCTGGGCAGGATCAGTGTTTATGAACCACGAGGCGCATATCAGATAATATTCGAATATCTTGAACCCGAAGGTACAGGAGCCATCCAGCTGGCTTTTGAACAACTAAAGGCACGGCTTGCCGAAGAAGGGCTTTTTGATGAAAAACATAAGAAACCCCTACCCTTTTTACCACAAAAAATCAGTATCATAACATCTCCTACCGGCGCAGTTGTTCACGATATCCTAAAAATTATTAACAGGCGCTTTTCAAACGTTCATATTGAAATCATACCTGTCAAGGTGCAGGGTGAAGGCGCCGAGAATGAGATTGTATCAGCACTAAAGCTGCTTAATGCACGTGCCGATTCAGATATTGCGATTATAGCAAGAGGCGGTGGTTCTTTGGAGGATTTTCATGCTTTTAATTCCGAGGATGTTGCCAGGTCAATTTTTGCATCAGAGATTCCAATAATTTCAGCGGTGGGTCACGAAACCGACTTGAGCATCGCAGACTTTGTTGCTGACTTGCGGGCACCTACACCCTCGGCTGCTGCCGAACTGGTGGTCCCGCTTAAGAATGATCTTTTAAAAAGATGTGCAGAACTTTCAATGACTTTAACAAACCGGTTTTCCCGATATATTGAACATCTTCAAATACTTGTTAAAAAGATATCAAAACGGCTGGTCGATCCCACTAAGAAAATCGAGGATTTAATGCTTAGAACAGATGACCTATTCGCCCGACTTATCAGATCATATAAAAACAGCGTCCTTCAATGGCGGGAACGACTTGAGTGGCGATTTGACCGTCTTAATGCCAACAATCCTTTAATACATATAAGAAAACTTAATGAAGAGCTTGCCCAAGAGTATGACAACCTGCTTATTTATATGAAAATATGTTTAAACGAAAAACATTTTTTGCTTCGAGAACTAACCTCCAGGCTCCATGCCCTTAGTCCAAACGCTATTCTGGCTCGGGGTTACAGCATTACCAGAACCATACCAGATGCAGTTGTTGTCAGAGACCCGCAAGAGGTAAGTATCGGTCAGGATCTTGAAGTTCTGGTTGCCAAGGGCTCAATAATTTGCAGTGTAAAAGGAAAATAACATTATGACCAAACAGACATTTGAAAAAGCAATGAAAAGGCTTGAGCAGATTGTTCAGGAACTTGAATCCGGTGAACAACCGCTTGAAAAGGCTATAAAAAAGTTTGAAGAAGGTGTTCAACTTTCAAAGTTCTGTTCACAGAAACTCGAAGAAACAGAAAAAAAGGTCGCCATTCTGTTGCAGGATCAGGAAGGGAATGTATTTGAAAAGCCGTTTACCTCGGGAAATGAATCGGAAGATGAATAGTTTTGATCTGAATTCATACATTTTATATAAACGAAAACAGATCGACGGCGCGCTTGAAGAAATTTTGGGTCATACTTCAAATCCCAGCCGGCTAATCAACGCAATGAAGCATTCTCTGATGGCCGGCGGAAAGCGCCTGAGGCCGATTCTGTGCATAACCGCTGCCGAAGCTGTCGAAGGTAAGACAGACGATGTTGTCAGAGCAGCCTGCGCTCTGGAGATGATTCATACCTATTCCCTGATCCATGATGATCTTCCTGCAATGGACAACGATAATCTGCGCAGGGGGCAGCCCACTTGTCATGTTGCATTTGATGAAGCTACTGCAATTCTTGCCGGTGACGCACTCCTTACATTGGCTTTTGAGATTCTTTCATCAATGGAACTCACTAATAAAAATCATGCCTTAAAATGGCTCCGTGTCGTAAATACAATAGCGACTGCTGCCGGATATAAAAGTTTGATCGAGGGTCAGATGAGGGACATGGCCGCAGAGGACATCCTGCTTAGTTTAGAGAATCTTGAAGAAATGCACGCTTTAAAGACAGGCGCTCTGATTGAAGCATCAATAATTACCGGTGCCATTTTGGGGGATGGTAGCCTTGAACAGATCGAAAAGCTTAAAATTTACGCAAGAAATATCGGACTTGCCTTTCAGGTAACAGATGACATCCTGAATGTTGAAGGTGATCCTGCTGTTATGGGCAAAGATGTTGGTACCGATCAAACCCACAAAAAAAGCACCTACCCTTCTATACTGGGTATTGAAAAATCCAAGGAATTTGCAAGAAAACTTGTTAACAACGCCTTGCAATCGCTTGATTGTTTTGATAACAAGTCTGATCCGCTCCGTGCCATCGCACATTATATCGTTGAAAGGAAACGATGAAAGGAGACCTTTGCAAAACGCCCCCTTTTGCCTCCCGCCATTGGCGGGATGTCAGGCTCAAATTTTAATCCTCAAAATACTCAATGTATTCCTGTGGTTAAAATTTTCGCCTTCCTTGAACTTGAATCCC
>JAUVVL010000087.1 GCA_030604635.1 Desulfobacteraceae bacterium | reverse complement strand
ATTCTTTTAATGTCATTTAATTAGAGGTGCGATAAAATTGAAAAGAAAACCAGTACATTTGCCTGTCAATTTTATATGGATTATTCTATTTTTGAAAATGTTTATAATTCATACCCCTTCTTTGTGACTTTGTGACTTAGTGGCTGAACTGTTACCTTTTATCTATTAATTGCACTATTAGCGGATTAATATTGACATGAAATTATCAATGAATCGGAAAATATGTGTCATACTTTTTGGCATACTCTTTTTTGTACAGAATTTGGCTTTTGCCCAGGATGCCAGGTTGACAAATATAATTGTTACCAATACACGTGACGACCTTCTTATTTATTTGAATGTTGAAGGCGCTTTTATAGATGAAATGAAAAAGGCTATCTTAAGCGGTGTCCCAACCACCTTCTCATTTTTTGTCACCCTGTACAAAGTCCGCAATCTGTGGTTCGACAAAAATTTAGCCGATATAAAGATTACACATACGATCAAGTATAATAACCTCAAAAAGGAATTTAATGTAACACGATCGGAAAGTGGCGAATCCGTGGTTACACAATCTTTTGGAGAGGCCCAGAAATTGATGGGTGAAATCGACAGCTTGAAGATTATTCCGCTTAGCAAGCTGGAAAAAGGAAGTCATTATCAAATAAGAGCTAATGCCGAACTAAACAAAGTAACCCTTCCTTATTATCTGCATTATGTCATCTTTTTTGTTTCTTTATGGGACTTTGAAACCGATTTGTATGCCATAGATTTCATCTATTAAAACTATGAATCGAATGTTCAAAAAAATTTTTAAAATTACCTCCTCCCGGTTATCATGAAAAATAACAGATACGAAAAGACAGAATCTTTTATTTCGGAAGAAGGGCGTAACAGGCGAAAGCGTGAAGGCATCATAATTCTTGTCATCATTGCTGTTATTATCCTCCTGACTTTTGCCGAAAGCAGGATCATATATTTTGGAACCGACATCCCCATATCCAACACGATCTTGATGTTCATATTGATCAACATCAATTTGCTGTTGCTTGTCTTATTGATATTTCTTGTCTTCAGAAATTTGGTGAAGCTGCTTTATGATAGAAAGCGCAAAGTGATGGGAGCAAAGCTTCGAACGAGACTTGTGGCAGCTTTTATAGCACTTTCACTTTTGCCGACCATCATACTTTTTTTCTTTTCCATCAAATTTATAACAACCAGCATCGAGTTTTGGTTTAACGTTCCTGTTGAACAGGCTCTTCAAAATTCATTACTTGTCGGCCGAAATATATATTTGCATGCCGAAGAAAATAATCGGTTTTTTCTGGAAAGAATATCATATCAGATAAAAACTAAAAAACTTGTCGAACCTCAAAAGAGAAAAGCCCTTTCCCACTACATTCAGGTTGTCCAGCGTGAGTTTAATCTTCATGCCGTTGAAGTTTATTCCGCCAATGCAAAACGTCTTTCTTTTGCCCTTGCCCCGGAATTGGAAGATAGGCCCTTTTGGATTGTAACGGCCGATAATTTTCAAAAAGATATGGCATCGAAAGGTGTCAGGACAATTTCAGAAAGTATCCCCGCAGGGGAGCTTGTCAGAACTATCGGAACTGTTCCCTTCGGGGTTAAACATACGAATGCCGAAGCGTTTGTTGTAATAACCAACCTGATTCCTCCGGATCTTTCCGAAAACATGGCATCCATTTCAAGAGGTTTTGAAGAATACCAGCAGATAAAACTTCTTAAGGAGCCGATTCAGGTTACCTACTATATAACACTTTCAATCGTAGCGTTGCTGGTTGTATTTTGCGCGGTATGGTTCGGCTTTCACATGGCAAAAACGATCACCATACCGATTATGGAACTCGCTGAAGGTACCCGAAGGGTTGCGGAAGGAGACTTGAGTTTCAGTATCGATCTGGTGGCTGATGATGAAATAGGAAGCCTTGTTGATTCATTTAATACAATGACCGGAGATCTGCGGATAGGCAGGGAACAGCTGGAGCTTTCTGCCCGCAAACTTCGTGAACAGAATATTGAAATTGAAGAAAGACGGCAGTACATGGAAATCGTCCTTAAGAATGTCTCTGCCGGTGTAATCACCCTTGACGCTGACGGATTCATTTCCACGATTAACAAGTCGGCTGAAAAGATGCTGAATCTCAAGTCAGAGGAGATTATCAATAAAAGGTATAATAATCTTTTAAATGGACAGTATCTGAATCTTGCCGAAGAAATCATGGAGAATTTAACAACATCAAAGAACGATGCCGTGGAATTACCGTTAAAACTGACCATAGATGGGACCCCTTTAAGTTTTATAATGTATGTTAGTGCTCTTAAAGACGACGCCGGGCGCCACATGGGTATCGTGATGGTGTTTGATGATTTAACGGAACTTGAAAAAGCCCAACGTATAGCCGCCTGGCGTGAAGTTGCGCGAAGGATTGCGCATGAAGTAAAAAATCCGTTGACTCCCATAACGCTTTCAGCCCAGCGTCTTAATCGAAAGTATTCCAGACAGATTAACCAACCGGTTTTTGATGAGTGTATCCGGACTATTACCGACCATGTGGAACTGATTAGAAATCTTGTGGATGAATTTTCATCCTTTGCAAGATTTCCCACAGCAAATCCAAAACCCTGCAACTTGCCACCCATAATTGAAGAGACACTGGCATTATATAAAGAAGGACATCAGAATATTGATTTTGCATTTAGCGTTACGAACAATATTCCGCTTCTTAATCTTGATCGCCAGCATATAAAACGGGCGATGATTAATCTTGTCGACAATGCCATTGGTTCCATAAAGAAAGAGGGCAGCATTATTATAACATTAACCCATGATCCAATTTTAAAGATCGTGCGGTTAGAAGTTGCCGACAATGGATCCGGCATTTCCGATAAAGACAAGACACGTCTTTTTGAACCCAATTTTTCAACAAAAAAGGCCGGCATGGGTCTGGGGCTTACAATTGTAAGCGCCATTGTTGCCGATCATAACGGCATGATACGTGTACAGGACAACTCACCCCGGGGCGCTAAATTTGTCATCGAACTACCGGTGTAAGCAAAGGTGAAAGGAGTTAAAACATATGTTTCCTTCCATTTTGATTGTTGATGACGAACCTTCCATACTACAATCCTTAAGCGGCCTCCTTTTAGATGAAGGCTTTAATGTCATAACCGCCGCCAATGGATACGAGGCCTTGAAGATCATTGACACAGAGTCTCCGGATCTTGTACTGCTTGATATATGGATGCCGGGTATTGACGGTATTGAAACCTTAAAGGAAATAAAGAAAAACAATCCCTTTATTCAGGTAATAATCATCTCAGGGCATGGAACAATAGAAACCGCTGTAAAAGCCACAAAACTCGGCGCATTCGACTTAATCGAAAAACCGCTTTCAATCGATAAGGTTATTGTTGCAATTAATAATGCCCTGAATTTCAGACGGCTTGAAGAAGAAAACAAATATCTGCGGAAAAAGACGTTAGAAAAACACTCAATAACCGGGAACAGTCAGACTATTACAGCCCTGAAAAAACAGATCGCTATTGCAGCCCCTACAGATGCGTGGATACTGATTACAGGAGAGAATGGGACAGGTAAGGAGCTGGCTGCGCGCACCATACACCAGCTAAGCCCCCGTGCGGATTATCCGCTTATTGATGTAAATTGTGCCGCAATCCCTGAAGAACTCATTGAAAGCGAGCTGTTTGGCCATGAAAAGGGAGCGTTTACCGGCGCAACCGCAAAAAAGAGAGGGAAATTCGAACTGGCCAGTAAAGGAACCATTTTTCTGGATGAAATCGGCGACATGAGCTTGAAGACGCAGTCCAAGATTCTTCGGGTGCTGCAGGAGCAGCAGTTTCAGCGGGTCGGCGGAAGCAGAACATTGAGTGTGGATGTAAGGGTAATTACCGCCAGCAACAAAAATCTTGAAAAGGAGATTGAAAAGGGAACTTTCAGAGAAGATATTTACTACCGGCTGAATGTAATACCCATAGAGGTTCCGCCTTTAAGAAATCGCTCTGAAGATATCCCCCTCTTGGTGGAAACATTTTTGGATGAATGCGCAAAACAAGCTAGAAGTAAAAAAAAGGAGATGACCCAGCAATCACTTGACCTATTATGTGATTATTCATGGCCGGGCAATGTCAGAGAGCTGAAGAATCTTATTGAACGGCTGGATATCATGGTGGAAAAAGATGTTATTGATGAATCCGACATACCTGAGCCCTTTAATCCGGGTGCAAAGGAAGGGATGGCGCCAATTGAAGCACAGCATTTTGTAACCCATAACTTAAAAGACGCTAAAAAGGCATTTGAAAAAGAATTTATACAAAGAAAGCTTTTGCAAAACAATAACAATGTTACAAAAACAGCTAAGGCAATCGGGGTCGATCGGAGCTATCTACATAAAAAACTAAAAAGCCTGAACGAAATAAGGTCGTAAAGCATGAAAAAATTGTAATTATTCAGACACAAAGGAAATAAAAATATATGTAACATTTTAGCCCTTTGAAAACATTATCGCATTAAGGTAATCCGGTTTTAAACCGTGTCAAACAGTGACCCACTTTAAAACCGGATCACCTGAATGCTTGTGGGACACGTTTTTCATAAAGCTAAATTAATACAAATATATCAATTTTACACTCATCTGGAATAAAAGACCGCATTGCAAGCAAGAAAAAAGTAGAACAATAATATTCAATAATCTTGGTGTGTTGGTGCCTTGGCGGCAAGATGCCTGAACAGTTACAAAAAATCATCACAAAAACAAGAAATCGTGTATGCATAGAAAAAATACTGGTTTGAGGATAATCGGTGGTGATTTGAAAGGCAAGAAGCTGTATTCGATTCCTGGCACAACAATTAGGCCGACCGCTGATCGATTGAGAGAATCGATTTTTAACATCCTTTCCTTTCGTGTTCAAGATGCGGTTGTGCTGGATCTGTTTGCAGGGACCGGCGCCCTCGGTATCGAGGCTTTAAGCCGGGGTGCTGAATCAGTAGTATTTGTAGATAATAACAGAGGGGTGATATCAGTAATAGATCGCAACGTCAGGTCATGCGCTCTGGGTAACAGGGCTAAAATTATTAAATGGAATATAAAAAAGAATTTAAATTGCTTAAAATCTATCAGGCCAGCCTTGAACCTTGTCTTTTTGGATCCTCCTTACAACCAGAGCATGGTAAAACCGGCTCTGTCCAATCTTGAGCAAAGCAGATCTCTGGGGAAAGAGGCCTGCATTGTTATCGAGCATTCTCCTTTGGAAAAGATCCCAAAAGATCTATTAAATTTTGAAGTTACAGACCAGAGAAGATACGGAAAAACACTTGTTTCATTCTTAAATTATGTGATATAAAAACTTTTTGTAACATTTTAGCCCTTTGAAAACATTATCGCATTCAGGTAACCCGGTTTTAAACCGTGTCAAACAGTGATCCACTTTAAAACCGGATCACCTGAATGCTTGTGGAACACGTTTTTCAAAAAGCTAAATTAATACAACTTTTTTTATTTTTATAAACCTTTACAACGTTATTACAAGAAGGGCTGACAATCAATGCAAAGAATTGCCATATATCCGGGATCCTTTGACCCTGTTACAAACGGTCATATTGATATTGCTGAAAGGGGGCTTAAGATTTTTGACAAGATTATAGTCGCCATATTGAAAAACCCGGTAAAAAATTTTCTCTTTACGGTTGATGAACGATTGGAGATGCTTGAGTTAAGTTTTCAAAAATATCCAAATGTTGAAGTGGAAACTTTTGAAGGGCTCCTTGTGAATTATGCAGCCAGGCGGAAATCTCATGCAATATTGCGTGGAATGCGGGCTGTATCTGATTTTGAATATGAGTTTCAGCTGGCGCTGATGAACCGCCGGTTAAACAGGGAAGTTCAGACTGTCTTCCTTATGACCGGCTTTCGATGGATCTTTACAAGTTCTTCAATAATAAAGGAAGCGGCACAGTTTGGCGGCGACATCGCAGATATAGTGCCTCCCATAGTCAACCAGAAATTAAAAGAAAAGTTCGGTTTCATTTCTTAAATTGAGCGTTTCAGGCAGGAATTTAATTTTTACAATCTATTTGAAACCGTTTATAGTCTGCGAACATTTACAATAGATACTTGATTATTAAAAACCCGGCAACAAGAAGAATTGTAAAGACAGTGACAAGGATGTTAAAATATTTATCGATAAAGTCCTGAATACTGGTGCCGAAAACGTAAATAAGGCCCCCGACCAGAAAAAATCGTGCAGATCGGGATGCTACGGATGCAATGACGAATACCAAGAAATTGATGTTAAATGCACCGGCTGAAATCGTAAACACCTTATAAGGTATCGGCGTAAATCCGGCAATACCGACTGCCCATGCATCGTATCTATTGTACAGGACTTTGATGTATTCAACCCGAGTGGCAAGGCCGTAAAATTCTACAATACGATCCCCGATTGAAGCCATAAACTGCCAACCGATCAGATAGCCGAAGCATCCCCCGAGAACGGAACCCGCCGAACATATCAGTGCATATTTCAAGGATTTTCTGGGTATGGCTACAGCCAGCGCTATTAGTAGTATATCAGGGGGTATTGGGAAAAAAGAGGCTTCACTGAAGGCCAGCAGAAATAACGCCCATGTTCCGTATGGTGTTTCAGCCCAATGGAGCACCCAGTCGTAAAGGCGACGAAGCATTTATGACTCTCTCCATCCATATTCACCCACAAGTTTGACAAATCTGCATCCACCTAAATTTGTCTTGTGAATGCCATGTTCATCTTTGTACAGTTTAACCAGATTCTGGGAATACCGGTCTCCGACGGGTATCACCATACGCCCCCCCACGGCAAGCTGGCTTACCAGGAGGTTAGGAATTTCCGGGGCGCCGGCAGTAACAATAATACCATCAAACGGACCCTCTTCGGCCCATCCAGAAGTACCGTCTGAATATTTGGTTACAATATTATGATAATGAAGCTTGTCAAAAAGTTTGCGGGATTTTACAAAGAGAGAGCGTATCCTCTCGATGGTGTAAACGCGAAACACAATTTCTGCAAGAATTGCGGCCTGGTATCCAGATCCTGTTCCGATTTCAAGCACCCTGTCATCTTCGCCGGGCTGCAACGCCTGGGTCATCTCGGCCACGATATACGGCTGTGAGATGGTCTGCTGCTCTCCAATTGGGAGCGGAAAATCACCATAAGCCTGATCCCTTAATGCCTCACTTACAAAAAGGTGCCTCGGAACCTTTCGCATTGCTGACAGGACTTTTGGATCAGTTACCCCGCGGGCTTCAATCTGCTTTTTGACCATCTCTTCCTGCTGGCGCTCATATTTTATGGAATTTTCATCCAAAGTCAAATGCCTTGAAATTGATATAAAGAATTGAAAAGTAATAAAATTTAATTTGAGACACAATGCATATGTCCTGAGACCTTTGCAAAACGCCCCCTTTTGCCCAATTTCTGTGTCAGGCTCAAATTTTAATCTTCAAAATACTCAATGTATTCCTGTGGTTAAAATTTTCGCCTTCCTTGAACTTGAACAAAATTGAGCATTTTTCAAAGGTCTCGTCCTGTAAGCTCACACTCGAATTTTTTATCAAATCTGAGGGGTTGCGTCAAGAAATTAGGGCCTAAAAACTTATAAGTTTACTCCATGAGTTCCGAAGGCGTGCAACCCATGTTAATAAATTGTCACCGACTCAAGATATATTAGTAAAAAAACCCTTGATTTTTCAGTACAATGTTACATAATCAACCAAAATTCAACAATAAGAATAAACCATAAAGTGCAGAGCCAAAATATAAGAACGCTATGTACTTTGCATCAAACTCTATGCGGCAAACGGCTCCGCTTCCAGCCAGGTAGGTGGAACCCGCGGCTCGGAGAGAGCAAGCGACCATATGGACAGTACAAGACATCTCTTATTATCTGTTTTACTGGCTCTATGTATTCTTTTTCTCGGGGCCACGGGATATATGATGATCGAGGGTTGGGACTTTTTAGATGCGGTGTATATGACCGTTATTACACTCACCACTGTGGGATACGGCGAAATACATGAATTGAGCAGGACTGGGCAGCTATACACTATTTTGCTTATCTTCATAGGGGTTGCCTTCTGTTTATATGTAGCTGGATCAGTTGTGCAGTTCATGGTTGAAGGTCGAATCAGAACAATATTAGGGAGGAGAAGCTTGGATAAAAAGATAGGTCGATTGAAAAATCATTATATCATTTGCGGTTATGGGCGTATCGGAAGAGTTCTTTGCAATCAGTTAAAAAGAAAGCCGATTGACCTTGTTGTTATCGAAAAAAACCGGGAACTCATTCCAATATTGGATGAGGATAAAGTTTTCTATTTGTCCGGTGATGCAGCTGATGAAGCAAATTTGCATAAGGCAGGGATACAACGCGCAAAAGGGCTGGTTGCTGTTCTGGCTACGGATACGGAGAATGTTTTTCTGGTGCTCACCGCCAGACAACTTAACCCCGATCTCCATATTATCGCAAGGGCGAGCCAGGATGAATCAAAGTCGAAATTGCAGGCCGCAGGCGCCAACAAGGTGGAATCACCGTATGAAATGGGTGCTATAAGTATGGCACGGCGGATAATCCGTCCTACTGTGACAAATTTTCTGGATATTGCCTTTGCGCACAAACGCAAAGATATTCAGATGGAGGAAATACCTGTCAACTCTTCCTCTGACATGGTAAATGTCATGCTGAAGGATTCAGGTATCAGACAACAATTTAACCTGATAATCATCGCAATCAAAAAGCCTGACGGCAGTATGCTGTTTAACCCCTCTTTTGAGACGGTTATCGAGGCCGGCGATACTGTCATAGCCGTTGGGCAGGAAGGAAACCTTCAGAAGCTGGAAAAGATATTGAAGCCATTATAAAGTGGTAACATGTGACATTTTAGTCCTTTGAAAACATTATCGCATTCAGATAATCCGATTTTAAACCGTGTCAAACAGTGACCCGCTTTAAAACCGAATCACCTAAATGGTTGTGGGATATGTTTTTCAAAAAGATATATTAATACCTCTATTATATTTTGTATATGATCCGTTTTTCAGTAATTATTATATCTACATACTTGTCATGGGATTCCATATGCACTATCGGAATTATCTGGCTTTCAAAGGCAAGGGCGACCTTCCTTGTAGTAATCGACAATTTTGGAATAAGCCGGTCGTAATATCCATCACCTGAACCTATTCTTCCCCCCTTCTCATCAAATACAACACCTGGAATTATTGCTATGTCGATACATTCAATAGGTGCAACGTTGCACCTGTTTGAGTCAGGTTCCAGGATACCTCTGGGGCCAAGCGTTAAATCAGTATCGAGGTTGTCCACCTTCATCAATTTCATTTCATATTTTGTTGTGTCAAAGGCAGGAAGAATGACAATTTTGTTGTAGTCAAAACATCTTTTTAATATTTCCCGGCTATTAACTTCACTGGTGCTGTTTATATAAAGCAAAACAATGTTTGCCTCCAGAAAGTTGGCAAATTCAAAGAGCCTGTTCTCTATTCTTCTGGTCTTTTCTTCAACTTCACTCTCAGTGAGTGGGGCCAGCGTTTTTGCTATTTTGTCACGTATTTCATCTTTTGTTTCACGAATTTCATCCATATGTATTCTCCCGAGCAAGTATTTAGGAATTTTTTTTATAATACCAAAATTGACAAACAATGTCAACTTGCAATAATCATTGACTATATGACATACTCATGATACAATTTTTAAAAACTATTTCAAAAAAATTCAACAGGTGTCAGCAATCCTGTTCAGTTTATATGATTGCGTTGCTATTTTGGTTTCAGGAATATAGTTTGAGCGGACCGGACCGATTTTTCTAGAAATATAGGAATCGTTATGCTGGAAATCAAGTTTATAAGACAAAATCTGACAGAGGTTCAAAAAGCGCTTGCCAGGCGAGGTGAAGCAGTTGACCTTGAAACTTTCAAAAATTGCGATGCCAAAAGAAAAGCTGTTCTTCTTGAGATTGAAGAACTGAGACATCGCCGCAATGTGGTTTCTGAACATATAGCAGGCATGAAAAAAGACGGTGAAAATGCTGATGATCTTGTGGCTGAGATGCGCGAAGTTGCGGCCAAGATCAAGGAGCTGGACAAGTCTTTGTCGGAAAATGAAGATAAAATAAACCAAATCCTTTACGGTTTGCCAAACATACCCCATTCATCGGTTCCAATAGGAAAGGACAGTTCTGAAAATCCTGTTGAAAAACAGGTCGGCAATCTACCGGCTTTTGATTTCGAGCCGCTGCCTCACTGGACATTAGGGGAGAACATTGGGATTTTCGATTTTGAGACAGCCTCCAAAATTACAGGTGCTCGCTTTCCGCTCTATTTTGGGGCAGGCGCAAGGTTGGAAAGGGCTCTCATCAACTTTATGCTCGACATTCATACCACAAAACATGGTTACAAAGAAATACTGCCACCCTTTATTGTGAACCGCGACAGCATGACAAGCACCGGTCAACTACCGAAATTCGAGGAAGACCTTTTCAAGCTGGAAGGTTGGGATTATTTCTTGATTCCCACGGCTGAAGTTCCTGTTACCAACATCCATAAGGGCGAAATCCTAGATGAAGAAATGCTGCCGATTCTCTATACGGCCTATACCCCTTGTTTTCGTTCGGAAGCAGGCTCCTATGGCAAGGATACGAGGGGATTGATCCGGCAGCACCAGTTCAATAAGGTAGAGCTGGTCAAATTCACCAAGCCGGAAAACTCTTATGATGAACTCGAAAAACTTTTAAACGATGCCGAAGCAATTTTAAAAAGTCTTGAACTCCCTTATCAGGTTGTCGATCTTTGCACCGGTGACCTGGGCTTTTCCTCAGCAAAAACATATGATATTGAAGTCTGGATGCCTGCGGAAGGTGTTTACAGAGAAATCTCATCGTGTAGTAATTTTGAGAACTTTCAGGCCAGGCGCGCAAATATCAGGTTCAAGAGAAAAGGGAAAAAGGGGACAGAACTTGTCCATACCATCAACGGTTCCGGACTTGCTGTTGGACGCACGGTTGCCGCCATACTTGAAAATTTCCAGCAGGCTGACGGGTCTGTGCTTATTCCCAAAGCCCTGATGACATATATGGGGGGGATGAAAAGGTTAGCGCTGTGAAACCCGAAGATTTCCCGAAAGAGATTAGGCCCTTTATTATACCGGAACACGAAGGCGAGTTGATTTATCGATGCCTGGACTGTGGTTTGCAATACGATATTGAGGAACTGCTCTATACCTGCCCGGATTGCGGACAGGTGCTTCTGATTTACGACCTGAATTCCGAACGATTGAAGAAGATCCCGGGAGAGATGTGGCGCCGGATTTTCGATTACCGCAAGATGCTCACAATTCCAGCGCTGAAGGGCATCTATCTTTATCACGAATTCATCGGGCCGGTGATACCGCTCGACGCCGTGATCTATCTGGGTGAGGGGCATACGCCTGTTGTCGAAGCAAATGATTTCTTACAGGAAAAAGCAGGCGTTAGATTCTACTTTAAAAATGACGGTCAGAACCCAAGCGCTTCCTTTAAGGACCGGGGGATGGCAAGTGCCTTGAGCTATATCCACTTTCTGGTCAAAAAAGGGCATGTTTCCGATGTGCTGGCCATATGTGCTTCTACCGGAGACACCTCTGCCGCTGCTGCCCTGTATGCATCCTTTCTTCAACCCCATGTCAAATCCGCTGTACTTCTTCCCCACAAGAAAGTGACGCCCCAGCAGCTTTCCCAGCCTCTGGGAAGCGGGGCTGCTGTGTTTGAAATCCCCGGTGTGTTTGACGATTGCATGAAGGTTGTTGAAGCCCTTTCAGAAAATTACAATGTAGCACTGCTAAACTCCAAAAACGCCTGGCGGATACTGGGACAGGAGTCATACTCATATGAAGTCGCACAGGCGTTTGAGTATGACATGGAAGATAAAGTAATTGTTGTGCCAATCGGTAACGCCGGCAATATTACAGCTGTAATAAGCGGGTTTTTGAAGTTTTATGAGACCGGAATAATAGATTCACTGCCGAAAATATTGGGTGTACAGTCAAAACATGCCAATCCGGTTTATCGCTATTACCTGGAACCTGATGCCGCAAAACGAAAATTTGTTCCGATAACCGTAAAACCCAGCGTGGCCCAGGCAGCCATGATCGGTAATCCTGTTTCAATGCCGAGGGTAATTCATCTGGTGGAACTTTATAACAGCAAGTCTGGAATGCAGAATGTTTTTTTTGTCGAGGTTGCCGAACAGGCCATAATGGACTGGGAACTTTTGGCTAACCAGAATGGACATATTGCCTGTACGCACGGCGGCGAATCTCTTGCCGGTCTGGTGGCTGCACGCAGCCAGGGAATTATTGGACAAAATGATGTTGCCGTAATCGATTCAACTGCACATGCACTCAAGTTTTCGGGTTTTCAGGAGATGTATTTTGAAAAGAGATTCCCGGCAGAATTCGAAATTTTTCCTGATCCGGATCTTATTAATGCTCCAGTCTATATCCATCCAAAGGATCTCGCAAAGGTTCCGGCTCCCGGGAAACCATTAAAAAGCGCGGATTTCGAGCAGTTTGTCAAACGTGTATCCGAAGAGATCGCAAAGAGTTTGAATCTTAAAAAAATAGTAACATTTTAGCCCTTTGAAAACATTATCGCATTCAGGTAACCCGGTTTTAAACCGTGTCAAACTCGTGCATAAGTGAGCGTAAAGAAAGAACAGATGCTATCCTGTATATAAAAGCCGATTAAATGCGCATATTATTT
>JAUVVL010000268.1 GCA_030604635.1 Desulfobacteraceae bacterium | reverse complement strand
CTTTGGATTAACCCTGAAAGGGGCTATTTATCACAAAACCGATAAGTGTGAAGTGACTAACCTGTCGAGAGCTTGTCGAGAGCCTCAAAGCCGAACGGCCTCTGGTCGAACGAAGTGATCTAAAGTGATCTAAAGTTCCGGAGTCGCTCCTGCCCGCCATCGCGAGCCGTACTCAATGCCCTTCGTCCTGTTGTTGTCTCGCTCAGGCGAGGCGGGCGGGTTGCTCCACTAATTTTATATATAATTGGCAGAATTCCTTAACTTTAGCTCACTTTAAACTTTAGTTCACTTCAAACTTTTGCGCCGTCTCTTCTGGCAGAGCTAGTTAACTCTGACCTGGCCCAAAGGGCCAGGTTTTCAAGGTCGAAATAAAATTAACAAAATCAACAACAAATTTAGGATCTGTAGTCTGCATTAACCTTAACATAGTCCACGGAAAAATCACATGTGTACATCGAATAAGATTCATGGCCCATGTTCAAATCGACAGCAAGGGTAAACTCGGACTTTTTAAGAACCTTTGTGGCTTCAGCCTCAATGGTTTTCCCGCACCCCATGCCGGCTTTCACCATTTGAACATCATCAAAATAAACATCGATCTTATCCGGATCTACGGCTGCATCGGCCCTGCCCGCCGCAGCAAGAATCCTTCCCCAGTTGGCATCTTCGCCGAAAAATGCGGTCTTTACCAGCGGAGAATGGGCAATCGCATCTGCGATTTTCCGGGCATCCGTATCCGACTCTGCCCCCCGAACAATTACTTCAACCAGCTTGGTAGCACCTTCGCCGTCTCTTACCAATTGTTTGGCCAAATCCAAAAAGATTTCATCTAAAACCTTTTGAAACATATTTTTATGGGCAGGACTTTGAATAGCCGCGCCGGATAGCCCGTTTGCCATGACCAGTACCGTGTCGTTGGTGCTGGTGTCTCCATCAATGGTGATTCTGTTAAATGACCGGTCTGCGGCCTTAACCAAAGTCTCTTTTAAAACTTCCGATTCTGCTTCAACATCGGTGCAAACAAAGCAGAGCATGGTGGCCATATCCGGACGGATCATTCCTGCGCCTTTGGCCACACCGGTGACGGTAAAAGTTTTACCTTCCAGGTGTCCCTCTCTGGAGACTTTTTTAGGCACTGTGTCTGTCGTCATTATCGCCCTTGCAAGACCAGAAATTCCTTCGGGTTTTAGTGATCTGACAAGGTCGGGAACAGCTGTTTCAATTTTTTTAATGGGCAAGGGCTCACCGATAACACCTGTTGAGGCCACAAGCACCAAATCTTCGGAAATTCCGAGTTCGGACGCGGCTAACCTTGCCATGGTTCTGGCATCTTGCATCCCCTGATCACCGGTGCAACAGTTGGCGTTGCCGCTGTTTACGATTACCGCCTGACAGACGCCTGACTTTATCCGCTCCCTGTCCAGAAGCACCGGTGCTGCCTTGACCCTGTTTCTGGTAAAAACCCCTGCAACATTTGCCGGAACCTGTGAAAAAACAAGTCCAAGATCCTTTTTCCCTTTTTCCTTAAGACCCGCGGCAACCCCGGCGGCACTAAAACCTTTCACCACTAATTTTTCCATTTTAACATATCCTGTATTCGATAATATTTAATTCTACTTTGTCACATTTCGGGAAAAGCATCAGTGAGCCTCGATGGTGATCAGACGTAGGAAGTGTCACTGTTTGAGTGTATTAGTGAGCGTTATGAAAAAGCATCACACAGAAAAGCCTTGAGTTGGTGCCTATAGAAACCGGTCCCGCCAGTAACATGGTTTTACAGGATTGGCTCCTGCTTTTTCATTACGCCCACTTATGCGCGAGTTTGACACGACCGGAGTCTGATTATCATCGAGGCGGGCGCTCTTATTTGCACGATTTTTCAAATCTAACAAAGTAGAACTATATAATATGATGCGGGTCAATCCGTCAAACAATCCGATGATTAAAAATCCCAGGAGATGTCAACAGAACTGCCTTTACCGGTATATAGAGTGCTTGAAAATAAGACTAAAGCTGAGAAAAAAATGCAAATAGTAGTATTTTTCGCTTTTTTATATGTCTAATAGTCATCTGCATAACGGAAGAACCGGTATATGTGCGACAGTTTGTTCTTCAGATTCTTGTTGTAATCTTTATCGTTTTCTCTGAAACGCCACTGAGACGATATTTCAGCCAAAGCCTCATTCAGCTGCCATTTATGGATAAATTCCCGACCTTCCAGTTCATAGAGAGCCTTTTTCTGCTCTTCAGTGAACCAGCCCGAGCTGATTTTGGAGATCCTTTCCTGTGTTACATCCATTTTGTCTATTTCCGCTGAGGTCATAATGACATCCTGTTCATCGGGCGTCAAGGTCATATGCTCGGACAGGGCCTTTTTGAATCTGGCAGCCGTAGAAAAGTCCTTTCCGAACAGACTCTCCAGCTTTTCCGTGGGCCCCCCGGCCGATCGGATCCGCTCCATGGCCTCGATGGTAAGAACGTAATTTGCCGGCCGGTAAGTCTTTTGTTGAAAGACATTTTGCAGGAAAAAAAGGCAAATAAAACTTATCAACGCAGCGATAATCGGCGTGGTGATCCAGCCGCTTGTAATGCCGCCTACGATTCGCCAGCGGATGCCTTTGCCTTTGTACAACCCCATTCCAATGACGGCCCCGACAATGGCCTGTGAACTGGAAACAGGCACCAATGGAATTGACGGCAGGCCATGGCGGATTAGAAAAGCCTCTAACCCCTGGGAGGCAAATAGGAAGAGAACAATGGAATGGGACCATACCGCGACAAAAGCTGCTACAGGAGAAAGCTCTATAATACCCTCGCCGACAGTCATCATTACGCGTTTGGAATAGGTAAACACACCAATGGCAATTGCTACTCCTCCCAGGAAAAAAAGCTGTTGGGCTGAGGTCAGATTGAACATCCCGAATATAGAAATGTCCGAGAAAGGGGAAACCGGCACAAAGACTCCCATAACATTGGCAATGTTGTTGGCGCCCAGCGAATAGGAGCCGAACATGCCCCCGAGGAGCAACCCGTAACGCGTCATACCGTCCAGTTTGAACATGTGGATCTTGGCACGCTTGATGCAGAACACAACCAGCTTATACAGTATCAGAGCAATAAGAGCTGATAAAACCGGACAGGCCACCCATGTCACGATAATCTTGGTTAGAGAATTGTAATCGGTAAGCGACCCTGAAAACAGATTCCAGCCGATAATGGCCCCGACGATGGCCTGGGAGGTAGATACGGGATAACGGGCCAGGGTCATTAAATAGACGCTCATGGCTGCTGCAAACGCGACAATAAAAGCCCCGGCCACGGCGTTCACGGAACCAAGCTTGCCAAGCGTGTGAGACGCGCCTGCACCGCTGATAACTGCTCCGATAATTACGAAGATGCTGCAACAGATAGCGGCTGTTCTAAATCTGAGCATCCCGGAACCCACGGCCGTGCCAAACACGTTGGATGCGTCGTTAGCACCCAAAGACCAGCCCAGGAACAACCCGCTCGATAGAAAAAACGCAAACATCATTTACTCCTAAAGCGAGCGATTGATGACGTAGATGCTCAGACAATCGGCCACGTCTTCGGCCCGGTCTGCAATTTCATCAACGTGTCTGATTAAGTTGCACAATTGCATCCTGTGGCTCAACTGAAGACTTTCGTCTCTGTAAATAGCGCGCTGGATCCGCGTTGAAACTTTATCAGATTCCGTCTCCCAATATGAAACCTTATGCATGTGATCAGCTACTGCAGCGATATCCTTGAAAAAAGCCCTGGAAGAACGGACAAGAGCCTCCACTGATTCCAACACGCAATTCACCAGCTCTTTGAAACCCTCGCAGAATTCGGGACAGATTTCGGGGTTTTCGATATCAAACCGCCAAAGGGCCCCTTTGAACCGGTCAAGAAGGGAATCCATATTTTCAAGAAGCTCTAACACATCACTTCTCGATTCAGGAATAAGAGTCTGGATGTAAAGATGTTCTTCCAGTGAACGTCGCAACGCGTCCCCCTTATGTTCCGTGTCTGTGATCTGTTCCAGCTTCTTTGCAAAAGCTTCCTTATTTCCTTTCAAATAGGCCTCTATGCCCTGCTTGAAAAGCAATCCGGATTCGCTTACCTGGTCGAGGAAATCGTCCACCTGTTTTTCGATTCCGACCTTTCTTTTCAGTATGTTGAAACCCATGTCATTATCCTGTCATTAAGTTTGACGATTTCGTAAAAAGTCAAAACTTGCTGAATTATTCAATTTTACGCATTCATAATGTCTTTAAATAATTCGCAATTCCTTAATCCCTAAATTCCTTAATCCATGTAAAAAGGACTTTTTACGAAACCATCAAACTTATAAAAAGCAAGAACTGTACCAAGTAAGAATATGCTTCTAAATATTGTTAACAGTTTAATTTCACAACAGATTATTAATATTGCCAATGCATTATAAAAAATCTCAAACAAGAATTTAATTTTGCCCT
>JAUVVL010000021.1 GCA_030604635.1 Desulfobacteraceae bacterium | reverse complement strand
GGCATTTTGGTATTCTCCCTTTTTGGATTTGACGCTTAACTATACAGCTTAACCGGCTTTAGTGGAGACTTGAGAAAATTTGCACTCGAAAATAAAAACCGTTATCGAATGCAATAAAAAATATTCGACAAATTGAAAGAAATGGATAAATAATTTTTGTCAAACGGTCAAGGGATATCTTGGTGTTAATCAAGCAGCTTAAAAACTTGCTTCGACCTTTAGCTATTTTGGTGTTGACAACTCAGAAACGGGTCACATTTGGTCCATCCCCTTTTTCCAGAGCCTTCTTCACAGATGAGCTTTGCTGGGCAAACATTTCATCCCACATCTCGATCATCGGGTACGGCGGGGATTTTACCATGAGGTCAACGCTCTCAGATGACACCGCTTCCATGTTCATGGCGTTTCCAAATATAACCTTATGATTTGTTTTCATTTAAGCTCCAATTATTTAAAAGCTTTCCGGAATAGATTCCGTGGTTCCTTACATATCACATTCAAACTGCCGTTATAGCTCATTCTCATAAATGTCCTTGATTTCTTCCGGCTGTATACACAGATAATCCAATGTCTGCCTTTGTGTGCTGTGGTTAAAGCAGACCATCAACCTGGGCAGGTCGACCACAGGTCTTCAAGCTACCCCGGATTTATCATAAGTCAGATTAATTAATAACTTAACCCTATCGGGTATAAAAATCAAAATTTTTCCTTGACAATATACCCGATAGGTATTATTTCTCATTAAATCCATTGGCATTATACCCATTCGGGTATAGTGATCTCTCATGACCCCTGTTGATGGCTTAATGAGATAGAATTTCGCATAAATCTAAAGCAAATAATCCCGAAAGGGTATAACCTCAATTGAGGTGTAATTATGAAGCTAAAAGACTTTGTAAAAAAGCAGCGTAAAATCCACGGACTGACCCAAATGAAGATTGCCCAAAAGGCCGGGGTTGGATTGCGTTTTATCAGAGAGTTGGAGCAGGGCAAAGCAACCCTTAGAATGGACAAAGTGAACCAGGTTCTTCAATTATTTGGCAAAACTCTTGGCCCTATTGATTGGCGTCAGGGCATTGAGAATAAAAAATAAATGGCAGATAAACAGAAAAAGGCGTTCGTCTATTTATGGGACCGGAAAGCCGGCGTTCTTGAACAAACAGAAAGAGGATATCGCTTTTCTTATGACCCGGAATACCTTTCCTCACAAAAGGCTCAACCCATAAGCCTTACGCTACCCCTGACTGATGAGCCTTACGAAAGTAATCGGCTGTTTCCTTTTTTTCTAGGGCTGATCCCTGAAGGCTGGCTTCTGGACCTTACCAGCCGAACGTTAAAGATAGATCCGGAGCGTTCTTTTGATATCCTTCTTGCTACCGGCGCTGATTGCATCGGGGCCGTCAAAGTTCTTCCTATGGATGAGGAAAATAATAAATGATCGATACATGTCTTTCATGTCAAACACCTGAACCCGGCGACAACCTTTTAAATGGATACCACCTAAAATGCTCGAAAGCGCTTTTTGGAACTCGTCAGCCCCCCAGCGTGCCCTTTAAAAGCACTGAGGTTACTGCTGAAGCTCAAAAAATGGTCGGCAGAATGTCGATCTCGGGCGTACAACCCAAACTTTCTGTTATCCATGATCGCAAACGCCATGCGTTAATTGTGGTTGATACGGTGGGACTCTATATTCTCAAACCCCCGACTGATCGATTTGAATCACTACCTGAAAACGAGAATCTGTGTATGAACATTGCATCTGCTTATGAGATTGCAGTTCCGAATCATGGGTTGCTACCGCTGAAAGACAACCGGTTGGCATATGTTGTGAAGCGCTTCGATCGGCTTGAAGACGGTTCAAAACTCCAGCAAGAAGACTTTCAACAGCTTCTTCAAGCCGATGATAAATACTCCGGTTCCTATGAAAGCATCGCAAATTTTATAAAGAAACATTCCGGTGTCCCGGGACTCGATCAGGTAAGCCTGTTCGAAAGGGCCTTGCTCTTTTTCGTGCTGGGTAACGGTGACGCACATTTGAAAAACTTCTCACTAGTTAGAAGGGAAGAAATAGGTTACCAGCTTTCGCCGGTCTATGACATCGTCAACTCCAGACTTGTACTTCCTGAAGAAAAAGAGGAAATGTGCATCAGCCTTCAAGGAAAGAAAAATAAAATATCAAAAAAAGATTTTCAGCGGCTGTCCGAACATTTTGGACTGCGCAGCAAACAGGTTAATAACGCTCTGGAACGCCTGAATGCCCTCGAATTTTTAATTGAAACGATGATCGAGCAAAGCTTTTTAAATGACCGATTGAAAAATCGATTTCTCGAAATTTTTCGGAAAAGAATGGAACGAATTTTTAAATAAATGTCGAGTTTGAGTTTTAAAAAAGCTCCATCTGGGCCGAATTTTTTCCGGTTACCGTATGGCGTAAATTTTGGCTGACGTTGTCAAGTTTATGTTCTTGAAGCTCGTCAGACCAATTTTTACAAAACTCCGGCTGGGGCTTATCTGAATAATCGACCTCAAACATCCCGGCATCCGGCTGTGTGATATTCACAGGGTCATTAAATATCAATTCCTTTTCCTGCGCGGTCATCACTGGGAAGCCATAGTATGCATTTTCGTATTTGAACCCGCCCTTTGTTTTTAACCGGCCAACGACAAACTCCATATGTTTGGCGAGTCTTTTCCGAATTAACTGCTTGGACGAATCAACGATAACATCCTTAATACGACCAATAATATTTTCCAGAGAGGGGTCTATTTCGTATCCGATGCTGTTTCTTCCTGAGGCCATTGCGGCGGCGGTTGTTGTTCCTGTGCCCAAAAAAGGATCAAGGACAGTATCGCCTTTGGCCGAATACATGTTGATCAACCGATATACAACCTCAAATGGGTAGGCGGCACTTCTTAATCGGGAATCTTTATCGTTGAGAGCTTGCGGTGTTCCCTTAACATCAAACCATACATCTGAAAACCAGCTATTCCGTTCCTCCCAAAAAATAGCACTTTCCCGTCTGTTCTTTTTATCTACTTCTTTTTTGAACTCTCGCTTTGGTCCTTTTCTCACTATCAGAATATACTCATGTTCCAAAGTCACATAGGCCCCTGCCGGCAACATACCTGAACCCATAAATTTGTTTGGAGCGTTTGTTTGTTTCCTCCACAATATGCATGGAAGTGCCGAAAAACCAAGTTCCAATGCACATTTCAAGATTCTCATATGGTTGGGATATAATGCAAAGTTTCCATTGATCGTCCTTGTAGCATCTCCAATGTTGATACAGGCAAATCCTCCATATTTTAAAACACGGAAAACCTCATTCCAAACCGGGTCCAACACTTGATGCATCAGCTCAAAAGCCGCCGATCCCTCCGCCTTTTTTAAGGCAGCTTCAATAGATGGATTTTGTTCACAAAACATCTCATCCCACATCTGTATCATTGGATAAGGTGGCGAAGTAACTATTAAGTCTACGCTCTCCGAAGGAACAGCATCCATCTTTTTTGAATTAGAAAATATAATTTTATGATTTGTTTTCATGCGATTTGCTAAATTTAACGCCCTTCGGGCGGACTTTTTGACAGGATATTCAGGATATTCAGGATATCTTTTATCCCATTTTCATGATGAAAATGGGATATGGCAAACCGCCTTCAGGCGGAACATTAATTAATCCGGGTAATCCCGTTAATCTTGTCTAAAATTTAATCTTATAATATTATAATATAAATGAAATTCCTATATTATAAATTTAATTTGACTATCCGTTATTTTGAAGAATGAATTTTATAAAAATTTAAGATAAATTCTTCATGAGAAATTCGGGCTACAAGCAAGCAAGCCCAATATACGATTTTTTGACTCAACAAAAAAGGGGTTCACCACTGCGGATGAACCCCTTGTTAAACAAGTATTATTAACCGGTTATGATATTCCGGCGACTTCTTCCTTTATCTTTGCGGCGATCTTGTACAGTACGGTCAATACAAAAAAGCCTATCGCCCATATCCCGACGGCAATCAGGACTTCAGGTACCGTAGGAACATATTCAGTTACATGATGAAGGGGAGACGGTACGAAACCGCCTGAGATCATCCCGAGTCCCTTGTCAATCCATGTGCCGACAAACACGCATATACAGGCTACAATCAAGACGCCTTCATTTCTGCGGGTTAAAGGATTGACAAGTAGAATAATCGCTATCACCATAAGTATCAAGGAGGCCCACATCCAGGGCACCAGGACGCCATGCCCGTTAAGCCCGGAAAAGAGGTACTTGAAGTGATCCATATGCTCGGGTATCCTGCTGTAAAATATCACAAAAACCTCACATAAAAAGAAGAACACATTGATGCAGATTGCATATGCCACGATCTTGGAAAGAGACTGGATCTGTTCCCTGCCCGGGTCAAACTTGGTGAACTTTCTAACAATCAGGCATAACAGGATTAATAGCGCCGGGCCTGAACAAAACGCCGAAGAAAGAAAGCGGGGCGCCAGGATAGCGGTTAGCCAAAATCCCCTGCCCGGAAGACCGCAGTAAAGATATGCCGTTACCGTATGGATACTGACAGCCCATGGAATTGAAATATATATAAGCGGTTTTAACCAGCCGGCCGGGGCGACATTATTCCGCTCTGCTTCAAGTACTTTCCAGCCGATAACGATGTTCAGCAAAAGGTACACGTTTAAAACTATCATATCCCAGAAAAGAACGGAATTGGGGGTCGGGTACAAAAGGACATTAACAACCCGTATTGGCTGGCCGAGGTCCACAAAGATAAACAGAATACACATGGTCACCGAAGCGACCGCCAGAAATTCTCCCAGGATGGTAACCCTGCCGAATGCTTTATAGTTATGCAGGTAATAAGGGAGAACCACCATTACCGCTGATGCAGCCACACCGACAAGAAATGTGAACTGGGCAATGTAAAAACCCCACGACACATCCCTGCTCATACCTGTAATTCCCAGGCCGAATGTAAACTGCTTCAGATAGCATACAAAACCAACACCGATAACGGCAAGTAGCACCGTAATCAATCCATAGTATTTCTTGCTTCCTGTTAGCGCCTTTTCAAGCATAACCACCTCATACAATATAGAAAACTGATGGCCCAGTACCCAGGGCCGGTTTACGACGAATAGTGAAGTTGGATCTTAACAGCTCTCTGACTTCAGATTTTGGATCATCCAGGTCACCACAGGTGAGTGCGCCGTTGGACGCCTCCACACAGGCGGGCAATTCTCCCACAGCCAGTCTTTCCACGCAAAAATTGCACTTTTCAACAACCCCTTTCATCCTGGTGGGAAATTTTGGATTTCTCTCCTCGATAAAAGGGCGCGGGTCCCTGAAATTGAAGCTTCTCGAACCATATGGGCAGGCAGCCATGCAGAACCTGCAACCTATGCAACGATGGAAATCCATCAAAACAATTCCGTCTTCCCGTTTAAAGGTTGCCTTTGTGGGGCAAACCCTGACACAAGCAGGCTTTTCACAATGGTTGCAGAGTGTCAGAAAAAGCAAATGCTTGACCCTGTCGTCAAGAAATTCATGTTCCTGGGTCGGAAAGGTATGTTTAAACTCTTCAGTCCAGATCCACTTGATCTCATGCCTTTTATTTTCAAGCTTGGGGACATTATGGATTTTGTGGCAGGCCTCAATCATCGGTTTGAGATCTTCTTCAGACTCGAATTTTCGGGTGTCGATGACCAGTGCCCATCTTTTGGCTTTCAGGACATCTTCACCCTTCCTGGTTTCAGGTTTGAGTGCTTCTGTATGCTCTTCAGTCGAGGCAAATACATCCAGCACCGGCTTGGCACCTAATCCGAGCGCCGAAATTCCGGCTATTTTCAAGAAGCTTCTTCTGCTGCTTTCCATCACATCTTCTCCTTTGGATCAATGTGGCAATCCCAGCAGTAAGGGAGTACCAAAGCATAATTGTGGCACTTGTCACAAAATTCTGCCTTTTCGGTGTGACAATCCAAACATGTATTGGTAAGGCTCATTTCAAATTCCTTCCCGCTCTCGTTCACATAGACTCTTTTGGCGCTCCGCACAACCGTATCCCTCCAGATATCAAGAACCAGCATGTGTTCCGCCTTCATGAACGATTTTGGTTCGATGCACTCTTGGCCGGCTTTTGCTGCCTTGCCGACCAGCTTTGGTTCGGGCGCCGGAGCAACCTTTAAATGGTTGTACCAGAGAGGAAACGTTATCAATACCCCAAAAATGATAAGGCCGGCAACAACTTTCCCTTTATCATACATCTTCTTATTATTCGGCATCATCACCCTCCATTCCCGGCAGCGGTTCACTGCGCAGGTCCGTCTCTCTTTCTTTTTCTCCGGGCAAAATCAGTGCATTGGCCACCAATTCGGTCAGTCCGGTAACATCCACTTCGGGAACCCAGTACTCCATGGAAGTAAGCAGTGCTGCCCTGTCAATGGCACAAATGCATGACAGCATATTTACATCATGTTTTTCATGGACATATTTTACTGCATTGGCTCTGGGCAAACCCCCCTGCATCCTCAGCTCCATGTTCTCTCCGGCATTCAGACCGGATCCGCTGCCACAGCAGAATGTCTGTTCCCGTATGCAGTTTGCAGGCATTTCATAGAAATTGTTGCACACGCTTTTGAGAATATATCGGGGCTCTTCCAGCAGTCCCATGCCACGGGAAGTATTGCAGGAATCGTGATAGGTGACCTTCAAATGGTCGTTTCTGGTAGGATCGAGATCAAGTTTCCCGTGCTTGATAAGGTCGGCCATGAACTCGGTAATATGCACCATTTTGGTTGATCTGGCATTTTCAAATTTAGTTCCGGTAATGGGAGAAACCGGCTCCTCCAGAAAATCGGGGGGACCGTTGGTATCCATGTACTGGTGAATAACCCGCCACATATGACCGCATTCCCCGCCCAGAATCCATTTTACGCCCAGCCGTTTGGCTTCAGCGTACATTTTTGTGTTAAGCCGTTTCATGGTCTCATGGGAGGTAAAAAAACCAAAGTTTCCGCCTTCGGAAGCATAGGTGCTCCATGTGATATCGAAACCATATTTCTCCTGCAAAAAGTGAAACAGCATCATGTATCCCATACAGGTAAATGTTCCTGGGTCGGCAAAGACATCACCCGAGGGGGTGATAAAGAGAATTTCGGCCCCCTTTCTGTTAAAACTGGGGTCCACCCGGATGCCGGTGATATCTTCAATATCATCGGCAAAGAAATCGAGCATATCCTTGTATGCATGGGGCTGAATTCCAAGATGGTTCCCTGTTCTGTAACAATTGGCCGCAGGGGTCGCGATCCAGTCGATGTTAAGGCCGATGAGATTCAAAAGCTCCCGGCCCATGATGGTAATCTCAGCCGTGTCAATGCCGTAAGGACAGAAAACAGAGCAGCGCCGGCATTCTGAACACTGAAAAAGATAGTACCACCACTCTTTTAAAACATCCAAAGTCAGTTCCCTTGCGCCGCCAATCTTTTTGAAGTTCTTTCCGAAGAATCCGAGAATCTTGCCGGCGGCCGTAAAATCATTTCTATATACCGAACGAAGCAGTTCGGCCCGCAGGACCGGCATGTTTTTAGGATCACCGGAACCGATGAAAAAATGGCATTTGTCGGCACAGGCCCCGCAGCGCACACAGATGTCCATGAAGACTTTTATGGAACGGAACCTGTCCAGCCGCTCCCTAAAGCCTTTGTAAATTATTTCCTTCCAGTTCTCAGGCAGGTTCCAGTCTTCTTCAATCGGGTTCCACTGCCTTGGATAGGGAAGGCCGACATATTCAACACTCTTTGGATTCGAAGCGTAGCAATAAATCCCCTTTTTTATTTCAACAGGGGTATCCATCCATCCTGTTTGGGGAGGTTTTGGGTCAATGCCTAACAATAGTTCTTCTGGTGTTGGATCCGACATTACTTACTCCTTTTCCTCTGATTCCTCTGGCAATTCTGCCTCTTTCTCTGGTGGTTCTGCTTCCTCTGGTGGTTCAGCCTCTTCCTCCGGTGGTGCATCTTCTTTCGGCGGTTCTGGCTCAATCATTTTTTCCACCGGTAGTCCAACCTCTACCATTTTCTCCCTGAATTCATCTTCATACGCTTCGTATGAATGAACCTTGACAGGATAATTCCACGGATTGATATGTCTCTTAACACGGCTGTTGGTAGTCAGATTTCTGGTGGGACTCATAAAGATCCCACCCAGGTGCATGAGCTTGCTGAAGGGGAAATATGCCAAAAGGATACTGACAAAAAAGAGATGCACATAAAATAAGCCGCCGACGCCTTCGGGGATATGGAAGTGAAACGTTACCAATCCCATGGCGAAATCTTTAATGCCCACAATATCTACCTTGGTGAAATAGCGCATTAGGATGCCTGTAAAAGCGATGCCCATTATCAGAAAGAGGGGGAAAAAGTCTGAAGCCAGTGAAATATATCTCACCTGTGGAATAAATATTCTTCTAAGAAACAGGAAGGTTACGGCAGCAAGAAGGACGACGCCGGACAATAAAAGTCCCGGCAGGGCGATCTGAAGAAAACCGTCCAGATTTTCAACTATCTGGATGCAGGCCGGTACAGGTTCAAGAAAGAATCGCAGATGTCTAAACACCACGGTAAAAAAGGCCCAGTGAAATGCCAGAGCACCGACCCACAGCCATATTTCCCATTCATAGGAAAGCTTGTCTCCCTCTTTTAACTTCTGTTTTGTATTTCTGAATAATGACCTGAAAAAGACGATTTCCAGAAACATCCGCACAATAACACCGCCGGTAGTCGACGGGTTTTCTATGGGTGCGGATTTGATCCAGGGGAGAGATTTCTGCTGGCCGCAGGTTGTGGGAATACAAAAGGGCACAGGTGAACGCGCCCAGTCAACAACGCGGTATATAAACCCAACAATGAAAGTAATTGCAGCCAGAAAAGGTATGATAAAGCCTAAAAAAACCTTCCCCACTGTCACTTGAGCGCCTAGATAGGCAAGCAGAAAGAGTACCATTACCGCTATGAGGGAATACATGTAGCTTATGTTCATTATACCATTACCTCACTCTAAGGCCCCAATAAAATTGCAAAATTTGTCCAAAATCTTGTCGGGGCAGGATCGTGGTAAAATCCCTGCTGATTTTGAGCAAAACTAGCTGTCGTTTGAAGCCTCCTTAATATTAATTATAGGTTTGAGATCCGGTTCAACCTCCGGTATCTCACTTACCAAACCAGCCCTTTCAAATGCCCTGAAAGTTCTGTTTTTCATCTCATTGGCCTTGAGTTCGTAAATCTTTTCCCTACATTGCATATAAAGGTTAAAAGCAATAAGGCTGAGTTCATCGATTTTTGACTCGAAAAGCAGCAACTCGTTGATAATCTGTTCTTCTAAAATCTCTTTATGTAAACTTTCTCTAATGACATTTTTTAAGAAAAAGATAAAACCAGTGGCTTGTGAAGGGGAAAAGTTCTGAACAGCTCTGATTCTGATGATTGGATCGAGGGAGGATGTTATGGTTTCATAATCTATTCCCTTGAGAAGTTCGGCAAATAACGCCTCCAACTCCCGATAAATGGTTCTGCCCACAGGGTTTGCAAAAGGATCTTTCTGACTTTTTAGGAATTTAGCGGTTTCGGAAGGATAGGTCTTAATCACCAAGGCAAACCACTTTTTAGTAATAGCGGCTTTTTTTTGCGACAATAGATTGTTCAGCCTCATACTCAGGACCGCTCCCAAACTCCAAATTTTATCAAGGTCTTATCAAGGGGTGATGATGCTAAAATTAACCATCAAATGAAGACAATTACGGCGACTGTTCAGGGTAAAAAGGTAATAATCAGAACAATCACACTTAAGTGAAGGCATATAAACAACTTGCAAATTCATGTCAAGGATAAATGAAAAAAAATGATGTTAAATAGATATTCAGAGTCAGCATTCAACAGGCTGTTGCCCAAATCAGACCTCTTTGAGCGGTCATTAAAACGTTTTTTGTCAATGTTGCTTCATTTTTTCATACCTAAAACCTGCATAAACAATCTTGAAGGAGTTTAAATTATAAATATATAAAGCAAAACTCGACGCTTGCAGGATTTTGGTCATATTTAAACCGAATTCAATGAAATATCCCAACTTGCATCCAGTGGATTTTTCGTATAAAGTACAAATTGATGTTGCAATTTCGGTACGAAACCTTCAATTTCGCGGATATATATAAGCAAACTATCAATCATTAAGCCAGCCATACATTTTCAATCCGCATAGAGAAAGATGCCGATGAGAATGTTGCAGATAACGTTGCAGATAACGTTGCAGATAACGAAGGGAAAACAGTTCTGGCGAAGGTAGTATCGCATGGTGCAGTAGCTTTTGGTGCCGGCCCGAAGCTACAGCAAGGCGTCCAAGGCGCTCGCAACGAATACCAAAATCCAGAATTCGTGGCGGAGCCTGGTCGATTAACATCTGGCATTCAGAGAAGGAAGAAGATAATCAAAATGAGATGCAGGTTTTATCACTTCTTTGCAGCTTCAGCACTTATTTTTATTGTAGGTTGTGGGGCTGGAAAAACTTTGAAAAAAAAACCACCAGAAATGAAGTTAAAGCCTTCACCACAAGAAATGAAGTTAAAGACTTCATTTGTAGACTTTTCAGAAGAGGAACCAACAGTCAATGTTCCAGAGAAAATCAGAAAAACTTTCCAAGAAAAATTGAACCACTTACTTTACAATGAAGGTGCTTTTCAGGAAGGATCTGATCTCAAGATTAAATATCGATTCGTCTGGTACGACCCCGGAAATCAATTTTCTCGTTGGTTTTGGGGTGGTCTTAGGAATACAGGAAAAGGATCACTCATGGTTGAGGCCAAGTACTTTGACGCTGCCGGTGAAGAACTTGCCATTATTAAGGTAGAGGGCAAGATTCAGAGTGGCTTCTTAGGCGGGCCATTTGATTACGCCCTCGAAAAAGCTGCTAAAAAAATAGTTGAATACACAAAACAAAACTTTCAATAAAAATTTTTTGCTGGTACTCTGCCTTTATTGCGTATCCAGACCATCACTCCAATTGTATTGTTTCCTGCCTTCGAGAGCACATACAACTAATACACGAATTGCATCCTATTATTTTCCGGCAATTAAATTGACAAAAACCGCTCCGTGCTATAAATCACGAATTCGTGGTTAAATTATTCCCCAAGGATCATGATCCAGGCTAAAAATTATGCAACAATTTGAATATTTAATGGAAAGTGAGGAAGAGGCGATTCGTCTTGATCTAAAGACAGATAGTAAGGCGGTTGAAAAACAGGCCTTATGGGCAGGCCTAAAGCCGGGAATGCGGGTTGCCGATTTAGGATGCGGTTCAGGAAAAACTTCCTTTTACCTCAATAAGCTGGCTCAACCAAATGGAGAAACAATTGGGGTGGATATATCTGAACAGAGGATAAAATATGCGATAGAACATTACAGTGCCAAAGGGCTAAAATTTCATCGTCAAGACATTCGTGAACCTTTAGATAATCTGGGAATGTTTGATTTTATATGGATCCGTTTTGTTTTGGAATACTATCGTTTAGAGAGTTTTGATATCCTAAAAAATATATTTAGTATTCTAAAACCCGGCGGGATCCTCTGCCTGATTGATTTGGACTATAACTGCTTGAGCCATTTTGGAATTCCACAAAGGTTAGAAAAAGCCATTTGCGAAATAATGAAAACCGTGGAAACGCATGCCGACTTCGATCCTTATGCAGGTAGAAAACTCTATACCTACCTTTATGACCTTGGATGTTATGATATTGATGTAAGTCTTGCTCCTCATCATTTGATTTATGGGGAATTAAAACCTACCGACCACTTCAACTGGTCCAAAAAGGTAGAGCTCGCAGGAATAAAGTCAGGATATCCATTTAATGAATATAAAGCTGGGTACGAAGAGTTTACAAAGGAGTTTAATTCAGCATTCACGAACCCCAGGAGATTTACCTATACGCCGATAATCTGCAGCAGAGGTCGTAAGTCCTTAACGTAACTTTTCGGTATGCCAGGATAGACAACGCACAAACAAATAAGGCCTGCGATAACCTGTCATCATTTTCTTTTTGCTGTCCTTTGCAATAGATATTAATTAAACATGAAAAAACTTTTACTCATAAATCCGGTCGGTCAAAAAAGTGGTTATTTGCTAAGTAAATTTTCCACATTCTCACCACTGGGTTTAGCATACGTAGCCGCTGTTACGCCTGCTAACTGGGATGTCAAAATAGCAGATGAGAATTTTGACCCCTTTGTGTACGAAGAAGCCGATTTGGTTGCCATTACAGCCTTAACCAGCAATATAAACAGAGCCTATGAAATTGCCGGAATATACCGAAAACAGAATATTAAAGTCATTATTGGAGGAATTCATGCCTCTATGTATTCCGATGAAGTCTCACAATATGCTGATGCTGTGGTAGTCGGTGAAGTTGAGGGTATCTGGGAGAAAGTGATCAATGATTTTGAAAATAACCGGTTATCCGCTAAATATATCGGCCCCAGGATTGACTTAACTCAATTTAACATCAGACCCCGCCGAGAATTACTGCATCCTCACTACCTTTGGAACTCTGTCCAGACCTCTCGTGGTTGTCCTTTCGAATGCCATTTCTGCTCAGTCTCCAGGTATCTGGGTAAAAAGTATCGCCAGCGAAGAGCCGATGATGTATTGGATGAACTTGAAGATATTAAAGGTGAATACATTGCCTTTGTGGATGACAACTTGATTGGCTATAGCGTGGAGAGCAAAAGCAGGGCGGTGAAAATATTTGAAGGTATGATCAAGCGGGGTTTGGAAAAGAAATGGTGGATGCAGACATCAATTAATGCTGCTGAGGATGAACAAATAGTTGAGTTGGCTGCCAAAGCCGGCTGTATGTTTGTATTCATTGGGTTTGAATCCATCAGTAAGAATACGTTAAAAGATATGAAAAAGGAAGTTAACCTAAAAATAGGGGTAGATAATTATAAAAAGATAGTTCATACTTTTCATAAACACGGAATCGGTATATTAGGTGCATTTATCATCGGTAATGATTTCGAGTCACCTGCTTATTATAAACAATTAGCCAATTTTTTGGTCCACTCAGGTATCGACATTGTCCAGATCACCATTCTTACGCCGCTCCCCGGCACTAAATTGATGGAACAACTAATACAAGAAAATCGATTGATTTATCAGAAATTCCCCCAAGATTGGGATAAATACCGGTTCTCTTATATGGTTCATCATCCGAGAGAAGTGGAGATAGATACGATCTACATTGGCAATAATTATATCAAGAACCGATTATACTCCTTCCCTAATTATCAGTTTCGTCTGCTGAAATCCATACTGAACTTAAGAAACCTGACGAACTTCCATTCTGCCTTAAAATTAAATCAGGCTCTTAAAAAGGGTTGGCAAAGTTCCCATTACTTCAAGAAATATGCCAGAAATTCTCAATAATAAAGAAATAATTTTCTACTCCGGTTAAGGGAACTTCTATGCATATTGACATACAAGCCCTTTTGTCAAAATAAATATTGTATGGCTCAGGAAGGATGAAATGGGGTCGTAGGAAAAACTCAGGATATCGGTTTCAAGAACCCAAGGGGTGGATAGAGTCCAAGTAGTTCGAGTGTGTGAATAGCAATAGAATGGATTTGCCTATTCGATTGTTCCCTTTTAATAGGGTGCCGAGGCCTTTAATTGAATCACATCATTGAAACCCTGTACTCCGGTTCACTCGCGTGGGTCTTGGAATAATAGCTGAAAAAGGCATCAACGATTTTTTTATCAAATTGTCTGCCGCTTTCCTCTTGTAACAGCCGGAATGCTTTATCAAGCTGCATAGGGTCGCGGTAATGACGCTTGGCGGTGACGTCCTCAAAAACGTCCGCCAGTGCGATAATCCTGCCGCCCAATGGGATCTCTTCCTCCTTGAGTCCATTCGGATAACCGCTCCCATCAAACCTTTCATGGTGGGCCCCTGCGACTTCAGGCACCTGGCTGAATATGCCTTCAAAATTTACCTGATCAAGGATTCTCTTTGTTCTCGGCGCGTGGGTTTTTACAATTTCGTACTCTTCCGGGGTCAGTTTTCCCGGCTTTTTTAAAATAGAATCCGGAACACCGATTTTCCCATAATCATGGAGCAAGGCCGCCACCCGGATCATTTCGCGGTAATCTTTAGGAAGTTCTAACTCGTCGCAAATACCCAGTGCATATCGGGTGACTTTTTCAGAGTGTCCTGCCGTCAGATGATCCCGGGCATCAATACTGGCAGCAAGGGTTTGAAGAATGGATCTGAATTGCCGCTCTCTGGCCTCAGTAAGTTCGGCATTACGAATACTGATTCCTAAGACCGACGCAATTCCCATCAGCAAACTCATATCACTCTGGACAAGCGGTTTCTTTGACTTGAGGTTGTCTACCGCAAGAACCCCGATAGATTCTCCGTCAGAAATTATGGGACAGCAAATAAAAGCTTGCGATCCCAGCTTTTTGGCAAAGGCCAGGCTTTTCAGCGATAGACCACTTTCTATCTCCTTAATATCATTTACAAGAAACGGTTTCTGTTCCCGGAATGAAACAACGAATATTCCTTTTGATTCCGGCCGGTCCAAACGAAAAACCGTTTTCTTAAGTAATGTTAGCTGGTACTTTGTGTATCCGAACCCAGATCTGAATAGAAGTCTTTTTTTGTCTTGATCTGCCAGAAGAATCATGCAGCGATCATAATCAAGCCGCTTTTTCGAAATCTGAACAATATTTAACAGGATATCTCTGATGTTGGTATGGGTGCTGAGCGCGAGTCCGATCTCATTGGTCAAAAGTGCATTATTATAGTTGATGTTAATCTGGTCAACCAAGTTCTCGGTTGAATATTTGAGGCTGTTGAGGCTCGACGTTAATTCTGCTTTTTCTCTGTTTGCCGTTAAAAGCGTTAACAATAAAACAATGGCAACAGAAGCGGGAAAAAGGATAGCCAGCGTAATTAATGCATAAAAAAAACTGAGAAGCAGGCAGGAAGAAAACAGAAGCAGGGCAGTATAATTTCTGATTTTTTTCAATAAAGCAGAAGCTGTTCTTTCCAGAGAAATAACGTAGCGGCAGCTTTTCCCGCCTCTGAACACGCATTCAGGATGTTCAATTTGAGGCAATTTGTTGGTAAAAGCTAATGCAGCTGCTTCAAAAAATCCGCTCCGGTTTTCACATTGGAATGGGTTTTCACGGATTCCCTCCCGAGGTGATACTTTGATCTCAATCTTATTTGGACCTAATTTTTTTGATTCATACTTGGCAGATTTGGTAAATTTCTCCGCTGCCTTCCCGACCATGCTGTACACTGTGGCCGTGTTAACCATGCCAAGAACAAAAGGCCTCATAATGCCGATGGCATCAGGTGAGGCCGCATATCGGCCTGCTTCTCGTGCGATGTTTTCATTATGCGTTACCTGCAAAAGCTTTTCGTGAAAGAGGTTTATCTGTTCCTGCGTAAACCAGTGCCCTTCATCAGCAACTTCATAAGGAGTCATTTTGGCGTAATGTAACAGATCGCTAACGTTTACATAGCTGTATTTTTTCTTTATTAGCTTGATATAGTTGTCAACTATACGGCTGTTATATAATGGTCTGCTATCTGTCTTTGATGAAATTTCCATAACCATATTCTTTATTATTAAAGAATAAAACCGTTTTTGTTAAACGAATCTTAAAAGGCGTTTGGTGTATCTGAAATAGTTGTCAGAATACTGAGTATTTAATATCCAAAGGTTATATACCTTTTCATAGGGCATGGATACGCTGTCAGCATAGGTAACGGGGAATAGGAGTACAGGGATTTCATTCTGATCCATCTTTGCAGAAACTGTTGAAAGTGCATAATAGAGAGTATCTTTTGAAAATTCATCCGAATCCAGTACAATAACCTTGATGCTATTGGTTAAATCAGAAAGGTTCAAACCAATATCTGAAATATTAACTATGATGACTGCCTTGAGAACATCGTTCTTTCTTAATGAGAAAAGAAATTTTTCCCGTTTAAACCCGAGCTTCCGAAACTCCTTTGATAGTTCATCATGGCCAGACTTGCCCGGTTCCAGATTCAGTGCGTTCAGCATGAGCCCACCTGATTCATGCTCATAGTAATTTTCAAGTTCAATCAGATCCTCATCATTGATCTCGCTCAATTCCCAGTATCCAGGTATTTCTGATTTATTATGATTTTTCTTCCGATAATGAAAATAGGCGAATGAGTCTACTGAACAGCCCTTTCGATTTTTTATATTTCTGACAGCCCCTCCGAAAACACGATCAGGAAATTTATTCTCAGGTCTGTAATAACAAATAAGAAAATCCATGTGGAGAGAATAGAGTCGGTGGGAGTCATACGTAAAATTCCCAATCTGGTTCAGCACAACCAATCCGGCTCTATTTAAGGCTGACTTTCTGGCAGCATGATGATGGATAAGCCAGGTATTTTCATAAAAACGCACCATGGCCATGTGGCCGAAGATCTGGCCTTTGTCCTGATAGATAAAATGCCTGGCAATGTTTGGTTTGCGTGTATAAAGTTTTTCGTAGGTTTCTTTAATCTGCTCTTTATTTCTTTGAATAAACTCGTACTTGTCGGGGTAAATAAATCCTGTTTCAAAAAAGAAGTCCCAGAGGGCATCCAAATCCACCTGGCTGCAGACATATGAATTTGGGTCGTCTGCCTGATGGAGTAAGGCAACAAGGTTGACGTGATGCTGAATGTCCATATCCAGAAGGGCCAGACCGCATTTAACCAAACTATCACCCCGCTCATCGTCAATAGCTTTTCGATACACAACTTGAGACTTGCACCGCACTTTGAAGCCATTGGCAAAACTCAGTTCAAGAAAGGGAAGGATCATGCCCGGTAACAGGACGGCGTTATTTTCGTCTTCTTTCACTGAAAAACCTGATCCTGACAGATCAACGACTTTCAGAGTAGTAATCTTTTGGGTAAATGGGTGTTTGAATATGATATCCGGCGCAGGGGTCACTGCCTGCCTTGTGCTCCGATACTCTTTGGGTTTATACCTTTGTATCGAATACTCTAAAGGCTCCAGCACAAATTTCCTTGTTTTCTGGCCCCAGGTTTGTCTGATGATCCTGCATTCCCCTGTGTATAGTGCTTCCTGTTCATCAGAAAGGATAATATTTACAGTGGATTCCGGATTGATCCATTGAAAGGTCTGCGGGGGAGATGATATTAATTCTATATGGAAGGAAACGGCGCTAAAATCCAGTAGGGAGCCGGAAAAAATTATGCTATCTTGAATTAACTGAACCGTTATGCCCTGGCATGCATGCCTTATCCTTTTTCGGGAACTGACTTCGTAACAGGTGTGCGGAAGGTTTAAGCTAATTCCCCTCTCGCTAATGTCGATCAGTTCGGGTTCGACCAAAATAAGCTTTTGGCCGTCGGGGACAAAAAAAGATTCAAGTTTATAAGATTTTAGTTTTTGTTGAATTCCGTCGGTTTCCGCCCAGAGACAATCCAGTCGATCGCCACTGCAAGGCTGGGGTTTGGCATGCAGGATTATTGTTCGGTCATATTTGGCATGTCTAAGGTTTATAAGAATGGTCTTGTCTTGAAAATTGGTGTAGTTCAGCTTATTGATTAAGAGTGTTTTGCTGACCTCCTTCCCTTTTTCCTGTTGCCTGAGATCATATCTTTGTTTCGCCGGCCGGGAAAGTGCTTTTTTCTCCTGTTCACCAACTTCAGAGCCGATATCGGTAGAAGCAGATTGGAGATCTTCTCCTATTTCCTGACCGTTGGCTTCATTATTTATCTTTATTATCTTCAGACCGTTTTGCTCCTTTTCCATTTTTCCTGCCTCATAGTAAAAAGTGCCGCTGCTGGTTCCATGTGCCAAAATTCTCGATCAGCTATAGACAATTAAAGCAACTTCCTAATAAGTCGAGGCAAATCATACCTCAATTGAGTCAAAAAATAAGAAAAACTTTTATAAAGTACGAAGCAACGGTACCTAAGTCGGAATCAGTTGTATTCCCAGAAACCTATCATTGATAATTTGCAAAATTCTATATAGAAATCACCAATTTATCAATGTCATGATCAACGTGATGTTGCGACATGTTTACTTCTAATTTTCGCTCGATTAAGGTATAATCGATCTCTGCTGAAGAAATAAAAAATTTTTTATCATATATCAATTGTTTATGCAACTAAAAAAGAAGAAAAAATGCATGAATTATTATTTATTATTTATTTTTATTTCAGCACTTTTTAAACAAGGAGCCATATCGTTGCAGACCCGATTATCCAAATTGCTTAAACACTATATATTGTGCTAATAGTTGCTTAACACACAATATAAAGAGTTCTATACTATCTCAGCGCGATTAAGACAAGAGCATGAAGAGAGCAGAAAAGTTACATCAATTATTCGTGGAAAACCAGGATAATAGAACATTGGAGGCTTTCTTACGGTTAACCGGGAAACAGATTGCAGGATGGGAAATGCCATTTTTGAAACAAGTGATAGCAAAATGGTAGTAATTGGCGAAAAAAGAGACTGTCTATATGTCATAACCCTTTGAATATTTACTTTTTTTAATACCTTTTTTCCATTTTGGTTATAAGGGTGTTACGATGGATTCCGAGCCGCTCAGCTGCTTTTTTTCTATTGCCGTCGACGCTTTCAAGGATTTCAAAAATGAATTTTTTCTCAAATGCACTTACCGCTTCTTTAAGGGTCATATCCTTTTTTTCTCTTTTACCCATATCAAGAGTGGCAATATCTTTAAGATCGATGACCGAACCTTTTGTAATGGTAGTAAATCTTTCCACTATGTTTTGAATCTCTCTGACATTTCCCGGCCAATCGTATTCCGTTAAAACCTTGACGGCTTCGTTGGAGAATTTTTTGGGGGACTTTCCGATATTCTTGGCATACAACTCTAAAAAGTGATTCAGAAGCAACGGGATATCACCCCTTCTCTCTCTCAAAGGAGGCAGCTTTATGGGGAAAACATTCAGTCGATAAAAAAGGTCTTCACGAAATTCTCCCCGGGAGATCAATTTTTCAAGGTCTTTATTGGAAGCCGCCACAAACCTGACGTCAGCCTTGATAACCTTGGTGCTGCCCAGTCTTTCAAATTCCTTTTCCTGGACAATCCTGAGGAGTTTGGCCTGCATATTGATATCCAGAGAATCAATATCATCCAGAAAAACCGTACCCTTATCTGCAATTTCAAGTTTGCCGATACTGGTGGTAGTGGCTCCGGTAAAGGCACCCCTGTTGTATCCGAAAATTTCGCTTTCCATCAGAGTTGCCGGAATGGCAGCACAGTTAATAACCACAAACGGCTGGTTACTCCTTGGTCCACGGTTATGAATGGCCCTGGCAACCAGTTCCTTGCCGGTTCCACTCTCCCCATGGATAAGTACGGTCCCATCGCTTTGAGAAACGGTTGATATTAAATCAAAAATTTTTCTCATTTTTATATCTTTACCTATCATCTTCTCAAAGGGGTGATACCTTTCGAGAGCGTTCCTGAGATAGGTGACTTCCTTTACAAGGCTTTGTTTTTCCAAAGCCCGCCCGATTACAGTCAGGATGTCGTCCACGATAAAAGGTTTAATAATATATTCGTAGGCACCCAATTTAATCGCCTTCACCGCTGTCTGAACTTCATTAACAGCAGTTACCATAATAATCTCCGTATTAGGATCTGCTTCCTTGAATTTTTCGAGGAGTTCAAGACCATCTGAATCCGGCAAGCAAATGTCGAGCAGAATCATATCAACTGGATTTTTTGTAAAAATATCTATAGCTTCCTGCCCTGTACCGGCCAGAAGCACATTATATTCATCCTTTAAGACCATGTTAAATGACTGGCGAACGCCATGTTCATCATCGACAACAAGAATCGTATCTTTTTTTTCCATACTCATTATTCGCCCTGTCTGTTTAAAGGCAACCACCCTGTTTGTTAATGGCTCTACCTCCCCCGGGCTGCCAATTGTCGGAAAAGTTGCTCAATGCCAAATAAAGAGCCCTTATGACCTGACAAACTTTATGCTGTTGATTGTTTGTCCGCCAGGCTAAAAGAGTGTATATCACCACAAAATTTCAGCCTCGTCAATCAAAGAGCTTTAAAAAATGCACAAAAAAATGTGCATTGTGTACGGATTTTCGTGCATACTTTAAACCTTTTCATTATAATATACTTTATTTATTCAATCAGCTATGATAATAATTTAATTTTTCCAATCCTTTATTATGATGTGGGATGCCCTTTAAATAAGGGCTTCCATATGTTTTGAGACTAACCATGCTCTACACGACATCGGCTGCTTCAAAATCAGATCTTCCTTCATATTGTTTTGGCACAATTATTGATAGGAGTTAAACATAGGCAAAGGGTTTAGTTAGGGTTAATGGGTATTAACGCAAATTAAGAAAAGGATTTATCATGAGGATAAATCTGAGTTCTTTTTTGCAATGTCGGTTTTTTAAGTCATAAAGATGGAAAAAGAAACAAGCTGCATAAACTCCAAGGTTATCCTGGATTATATAAAGGAACATAATAATGGCGATTGTTCCGATTTGCTGAAAGATCTTGATCCTGAAATCGACGCCCTCCCTGATCCGGAAAGCTTTTTAAGGGAACCCAATAACTGGATCTCCTGCACCGTGATCTCCAAATTATATAAAAGGGCAAAATCGATTCTTGACGACGAATTGGCCCCCTATAAAATCGGCCAATATGCTGTTGAAAAGACCGATCTTGGTGTCAGGAGCTTAATTTTAAAAATTTTCGGGTCTCATATTAGAGTGCTTAAAAATGTTCAAAGGATAAATGCCAAATGGAACAGAAACAAGGAATTGGAATTGGTGAATATAAGAAGAAACGATGCCGTTATTAGGTTACACTGGGATCCAAATATGGATGTATCCAAAGATATATGCCTGAACAATCAAGGTTTTTGCACTTTTGTACCGACAACATGGGGGGCAGATCCACTCACCCTTAAAGAAGAAAAATGTTACTTTGAAGGCGCCCCATACTGCGAATACCATTTAAAATGGACTATCAAGGACAGATTCCGGGGAATTTTTTCACGGTTTTTCACTTCAAAATCTGTTCTGATGGAAACATTGGCGGAAATTGAGAAGGATAAGGAGATTATTGAACAAAAATACGAAGAAGTCAATTTACTGAATGTAGAACTGAATCAAAAAATCAAGCAAATTGTGGCCATACAGGAGACTGGAAAGGCGATCCTTTCCGTGCTGGATCTGGAACAACTCCTGACCGTTATCATGAACCTTCTGTCCACTGTATGTCAGATCAACCGTGCCATAATTATGCTTGTGAATGAGGAAGAGGGATATCTTGAATATATTCACGGGGTCGATTTTAAAGGTGAAATTCCGGAGGAGATGAAAAAATACAAAGTTCCTCTAAATCGGGTGAGTAATATTCTTGCAAGGGTTACTGCTACAGGTCGACCAGAATATGTCCCTGATGTTGAAAGTTCAAGCCTGAGAAAAGAGAACATTATGCTGGCCTATTCAAAACCTACTTCGGTATACGTTGTTCCGCTGATTACCAGATCAAAGGTAATAGGCATCATTGCTACGGATGCAGTTAATAGGAAGGGTGTTCCCAAGGAAACCCGGGAAACTTTGGAAGTTTTTGCACCCCAGATCGCTATAGCCATTGAAAACGCAAGACTTTACAGCAGGCTCCAGGAACAGATGGAGGAACTCAAACAATCGCAAGCACTCTTGAGCCGGTCGGAAAAATTCTCCTTTTTGGGCAACCTGGCTGCAAGGCTGGCCCATGAGATAAAGAATCCCATGACAGCAATAGGGACCTTTATCCAGTTGCTGCCCCAGAAATATGACGATGAAGAATTTCGTAAAGATTTTCATAAGATTGCCATGGAAGAGACCAGCCGGGTGAATAGCCTCGTCACAGAACTTCTGGACCTGGTCAACACAAAAGAATCACACATGGAGTTAAACGATCTTCATGGATTAATTGATAAAATGACTCTTCTGGTTTCACCCCAGACAAAAGCAAAGAAGATTGATGTTAAGTGTCAATTTGATCCTGATATCGGACAAGTCTGGATGGATTCCGGAAAGATGAAACAAGTGATTCTAAATCTACTTTCAAATGCAGTTGACTTTTCCCCAGAAGGAGGAAAAATCGAGTTGGTTACAAAAAATTGTACCGAGAAGGGAAAACCTGAAGTCATTCACATTGAGATTAAAGACAATGGTCCAGGGATTCCTCTGTCTCATATTGATAATATATTTGATCCTTATTTTACCACCAAACATAAAAGCGATATGCATAAAGGCGCCGGTCTTGGCCTGTTTATCGCCTATCAGAATATTCAGGATCATGGCGGGACCATTGAGGTAAAAAACAGGGCTGATAAAGGCGCAGTATTTACGCTGAAATTACCGAACACTCCTCCTGATCATGGTCACGTCATTTAAGAAGTAACTACTTGAGGTGTCGGGGAGTTTTATCGAAAAGTTGTCCTCAATTAAGCGTAATGGGTGATCAGATGTAAAAGCGTGTGCTGTTTGAGGGTATTAGGGATCGTTTAGAAAGATCCTGATTCTTATCACGATTATAAAAAATATAAGCGCTATAATAATTTATTTAATGATATTACTGCTCTTTCTTTACGATCCCTTATACGCGAGTTCACACGATTTGGAATCTGATTACCCATGGAGC
>JAUVVL010000244.1 GCA_030604635.1 Desulfobacteraceae bacterium | reverse complement strand
TACGGGGCAGGCACGAATACATTGAGTATTTTGAGGATAAAGCTAAAGCTTCACTTCGTGCAAAATGTTGAGCCTGACATCCCGCCAATGGCGGGAGGCAAAAGGGGGCGTTTTGCAAAGGTCTCAGGTTATCCTGACTTCTTTTTGGCTAAAGCAGCATCGATCCTTTTCCCGAGCTCTCTTAAATGAGCGGTCATCTGTGATGCCTCCTGGTAGCGCTTTTTCCGGTCCTTCTCCAAGGACTTATTTATCATGGCCACAAGAGGCTTAACTATTTTGGGGTTAAATTTTCTCGGGTCCGGGTGGGGAACGTTCATAATCTGGTTCATAAGCGCCATGGGATTCTCGCCGTAAAAGGGGAGTTCGCCTGTCAAAAGCTGGAATAGCAATACTCCTACAGAGAAAATGTCTGATCTTCCATCGACCTTTTTACCTGCAAACTGCTCCGGCGACATGTAATAGGGTGTACCCTTGACCACACCTGTCTGGGTCTTGGAGGTGGCCGTAATCCTGGCGATGCCGAAATCGGTGATCTTTACAATACCTGTTTTCAAAAGCATTATATTGGCCGGTTTGATGTCCCGGTGGACGATCCCCTTCTGGTGGGCATATGCCAAAGCATCGGTAATGTCGGCGATATGGTCGATAACCTTGCGCATAGGCAACAGGTTGTCTTTACTTGTAAATTTTTCCAGTTCCTCACCTTCCAAAAATTCCATGGCGATATAAGCCAGGTCCTGCTCATAGCCTGCATCATAAATAGTGACAATGTTGGGGTGAGAGAGGGTCCCCGCGCTTTCAGCCTCCCGAAAGAACTTTTCTTTCATTTTTTCGGCTTCTTCGGGCTCGAAGTCATCGGAAAACCGGATGGTCTTGATGGCGGTTGTCCGGTTAATGCGCGGATCCTGGCCAAGGTAAACGATACCCATAGCGCCTTTGCCCAGTTGCTTGATCACCTCGTACCTGCCCAGAGTGGGACGGGTATCGGTGCCGGTGGACAACAAGGTGTCGTCCGGTGAAGGACCGCCCAGAGAACCGTCGCCGAACACCATTGTTTCGCTTGTCTGCACCAGCTTCTTTCTCCGCTCGCGTACATCCTTGAATTTTCTGTCGTGTTTCTCGATGTATTCAAAAACTGACGCGGCTTTATTGTATTGCCGCTTTCTCTCGTAGTCCAGGGCAAGGTTGTAAAGGATATCCTTCATCTCATCGTTCACCGGCACCCGGCGAAACTTGTCAAAGGCCATATCCAGCATTCCCTGACCCTGAAAGGAAAGCCCCAGCATACGGTTGGTTTCAGCGGATTCCTCCTCTATCTTTTCCTTTCGGGTCTCTGTTACAAAGTATTTAATGCTTATCACCCCGATGTAACCAAGGATAAGCTGGAGGACGGGATATGTTACCCAAACCCAGAGTCCCTCTGAATCAAAATAGAAGATTGATCCACCTATTAGAATTGTAATGAGGGCCACAAAGACCATACCTGCCGGCACGGCCCTCAACCTGGGCAGAACAAAGGTGATCACCAGTCCCAAAACAAGTATCATGAAAAGCTCTGCGCTGGATACCCATGGAGGCTGTTGAATAGATTCTTTGTTAAGGATTGACCAGACGGCGTTAGCTGACAGTTCCCCCAAAGGCATGGCCGGATCGGTGGGGGTGCTGAGCGGGTTCATTATTCCCGAGGCCGATGAGCCCACCAAAACAAGCTTGTTTTTGAAAACGCTCAAAGGAACCTTCTCGGATATAACATCGAAATAGCTGAAACGCTTAAAGGACCCCCGGGGTCCTTTGAAGCTGATCATCATTTCGGTCATCCAGGTCGTGGGAATCTCAAATGCACCCAGGTAAACGGCTGAGCCCATATCAACCCGTATTCTGTTGTTCGGGAGGTTCAGGTAGAGAACCGCCAGCTTTAAGGTGAAAGAAGGAATGTAAAGCCCGCGGTATCCATATAAGAGCCGCTCTCGTCTGACCGTTCCGTCCATGTCAAAACCCAGGTTGATGTGGCCTACGCCCTTTGAGGCTTTGAAAAAGGCGGGGATGGGCAGAATTATCTCACTGCCGATGGGATATTCCAAACCTTCTGGATTATTGACGTTCCGGATAGACTGATCGATGAGGTCCTGGTCGGTTTCCATTGTCTCTGCTATTGCCGCCGACTCTTTGAAAAAGGCTGGGAGCACAACTTTGCCCGACGCTTTGATAGCCTCTGCCAGTTTATTATCGTTGTCCAGTCTGGCCTGGGCGTCATTCAATGCCCACAGAAACATACTCCCTTTGTCGCCGGCCTGACTCAGCACGTCTTTAGCGAAAAGCGACTCCAGTTGCTTAAGCTCTCTTAAGCCGGCACTCTCCTCGGGTTCACTGAGGATAAAATTGAGCCCGATAACCCTGGGACCGCCCGCATTTATTTTCGTGACACCCTTGGCTAAAAGAGAACGGGGCCAGGGCCAACGACCGAGTTTCTCAATGGAGTCATCATCTATGTCCACAATAACAATCTCGCTCGGACTGTTGGGTTTGCCCCTTAATTTCATCATTGCATCATAGAACTTGAGTTCCAATGTATCGAGAAACTCCATGCGATACACACCAAGCACCAAAAAGAGGATTGTTATGCTCAGACCCAGAAAAATTGACGGGTGCCTTTTCAGAATACCCATATTAAATCTCCATGTATCCTATCCCGAATATTTCATGAAAAATGGTAACTTCTCAATAAATTTTGGGCGAGTCTTTTATCATTTTATTCCCCATCACTTATTGAGAAGTTATGAAAAATGTCGATTAATTACAAACCTAAAACAAGAAATTGGTTTTGAAACCGCATCTAATCATTTTTTTTGAAAATGAGAGATGTTTTTCAAATAACCGTCAACAATTTTCTGTGAATCTATCTGAAGAACTTCCGCGTAGGATTTTAAAAAATTTTTTAAATAAATATCGGCAGGAAGATTCTCAAACTGATTTTCTTCTATTGACTTTAAAACAGAAACGCTGATTTTTGTAACGCCATCAATTTCAGATAACTCGATCCCGACAGCTTTTCTTAGCTTTATTAAATCGCTTCCTGAAATCAAATCTTTAGAAAGAATTTCATTTGAAAGCTTTTCGACTTCTTTTTCTTTCGATTTTTTTCTAACCCTTTCAGCTAAATTGTCCACATTTGTAACATCATTGGTACGAAAAAGGGGGGTCGGTTTTTTTTGTTCTTTTCCAATAACTGACATGTCAACCTGACCGGAATCAACAAGCATCCTATCGTAAGCAGCCCTTTTGTTTTCATCTATTAGCGTCAAAAACGCCTTCTCAATGACTTTTAAAATGTTATCCCTTTCGCCATTTTGGAACAAAGAATAGGTTGCAAAGGAGTCTTCGTCATAAATTGACAGCACATCTCTATAGGCCCGCTTGATCTCAATAAATGATGCATTTACCGGAATTTTTAGAATTTCGTAACAATTTAACCTGTCTAAGCTTTTCATAATATTCTTGATGTCAGCAATGCTGATTCTTCGGTTTTTGTTATCTTGTCAGCAATTTTTTTCAGCTCGATTGAAGATGTTGTGTAAGAGTATTTAAGGACAAAGAGTTTTTTTGAAATAACTGCATCACAAACCCTCTCATCATAATTGATACTTCCAAGAAACTCAAAATTAGAATAAAAATGCCTGTTGCATACGGTTTCAATTTTATCGCCAAGCTTTGCATCTAAATTTTTACGAAACTGATTTATAATAAACCTGAATTTAAATTCACTTAATATGTCTTTCAGAAACTTTTCCCTGTCAGGATCATGTTCTAAAACAATATCAATGATATCAGGCGATTTAATTGCCTCATTATTTGGACCGACAACAGCGTTCTTAACCATTGAAGTAAAAGCGTGCCGTTTAATAATCTGTTTCAATCTTCTTAAATAGGCTGCCTTAATAAAACGAAATGAGTTCTCGATTGATGTGGGTTCAGGTGTAAAGATAAAAATCCCTTCTTTCGAAGTTAAGAAAAAATCGAGTGTGTTAAAATTTGTCCCGGACCCCAGATCCAGCAAAATGTAATCAAAAGGAAGCTCTCTTATGGCGTTTATTATTTTTTGTTTCTGAACATAAAACAGATTCGGAATTTCCATGGAACAATGCAAAGAGCTGATAATAAAAAGATCCGGGATACTCGTGGGAACAGCCACATGTTCAAGCCTTTTTACCTTTTTATATAAAAAGCTGTCTATTCCGCTCTTCGGGTTTTTAATCCCCAACAGGGTATGAAGGTTTGAGCCGCCCAGGTCCAAATCAACCAGCACTACCGTCTTGCCCTGCTTTGCCAATAATACCCCAAGGCTGGCCGCGATAAAACTTTTTCCAACCCCTCCCTTGCCACTGCCTATTGGATATATCTTCGACATCGGGAATTTTACTCCTGATAGTGTTGACGATTTCGTAAAAAGTCAAAACTTCCTGCCCGCCGGCCGGCAGGCGGGGCTGAATTATTCAATTTTACGCATTCATAATATCTTTAAATAATTCGCAATTCCTTAATCCCTAAATTCCTTAATCCATGTAAAAAGGACTTTTTACGAAGCCATCAGTGTTACTTCTCAATAAATTGTTTGAGCCCACTGGTGGGGGATTTGAAATGCTACAAGTTTATATTTTTCAAGCAAGATTGTCAACAATGTATGCTATTTATCTATTTTATGGATCTATTCGACAGAGAATGCAAGCGCAGAATGTTTTCAGCAACATTAATTCTACTTTGTAAGATTTGAAAAATCGTGCAAATAAGAGCGCCCGCCTCGATGATGCTTTTCCCGAAATGTGACAAAGTAGAATTAATTCATGGGTCGGGGAGTTTTATCGAAAAGTTGTCCTCAATTAAGCGTAATGGGTGATCAGATGTAAAAGCGTGTGGTGTGTGCGAGTTCACACGATTTGGAATCTGATTACCCATGGAGCGGTCTTAAAGACGATAACTCCACGACCACTGGATTAATTATGGTCAGTTAAATGAGAGACCGGTTCTTTCCTTGACAATACAAGCGTATTGGCTTAGTAAAAAATCCGGGCCCAAAGGACCCGGCTTTGGATTAACCCTGAAAGGGTTTAATATTACATAACATTAAGTGCCTAAAGTGATCTAAAATGCCTAAAGTGCCTAAAGTTATGGAGTCGCTCCTGCCCGCCATCGCGAGCCGTACTCAATGCCCTTCGTCCTTTTGTTGTCTCGCTCAGGCGAGGCGGGCGGGTTGCTCCGCTGATTTTATATAATTGAT
>JAUVVL010000056.1 GCA_030604635.1 Desulfobacteraceae bacterium | reverse complement strand
CGCGTTCCTCAACCCTGGCCCAGACCGTACACCAATACTCTATACTCTAAAAGTCAGGTCTGGAATGATGCATAGCCTATATCAATAAATATGAACGAGTCGCACCAGGGCGGGCTTTAGCTCACTTCGTTCGACCAGAGGCTCTCGACAGGTTAGGCACTTCAAACTTCAAACTTTTAGAATTCACCATTCCCAATTAACAATTAACAATTGATTATTGATTATTAACTAGCTTATACCTTTACCCCCTTTCAAAGGGGGAATTTTGAAATGTGACAAAGTAGATTTAGTTATTACATGGAAAAAGAATGAAAACAAATCCCGCAGCTCGCAACTCGCAACTCATAAATAGCAACTCGGGATCCTCTTTAGACATTCTTGCTGATCAATATTTAAACTACCTGGTTTTCGAAAAGGGGCTTTCGGAAAAAACCATAGAATCATACAGCCGGGACCTTGTCAGGTATCTCGAATTTCTCGGAAGCAAAGGAGTCAAGCATATTTCTGATGCTGATACGCCCTTGATATTAAAGCACCTGATTGCCTTGAGAAATGCTGGTCTGGGGCCAAAGTCATGTGCAAGGCATCTCGTTACCTTAAGGGGGTTTTACAGGTTCCTTGTTCATGAAAAGGTGCTTGAGTACGATCCTGCCAAGCTTGTTGACCTTCCCAAAAGCGGCCTTAAACTTCCGGATGTCCTGTCCATTTCAGAGGTTAATCTTCTTTTGAATATTCCGGACACAAAAACGCCCTTGGGGAAAAGGAATGCGGCCATGATCGAACTCCTTTACGCGGCGGGGTTGAGGGTTTCCGAACTTGTCAATCTGAATTTTCTGAATGTAAACCTGGAAGCCTGCTTTGTCAGGGTCCTTGGAAAGGGGTCAAAGGAAAGAGTTGTTCCCATCGGCGTTTATGCAAAAGACAAAATCGATGACTATATAAAAAATGCCCGGCCATTGATTTTAAAAAACAATATCAGCCGGTATCTTTTTGTTGCTAGGGCAGGAAAACCCATGACACGCCAGGGTTTTTGGAAACTGCTGAAACATTATGCGCAACAGTCCGGGATCAATAAAAAGATCACGCCGCACAGTTTAAGGCATTCTTTTGCCAGCCATCTTCTTGAAGGCGGTGCTGACCTACGAACGGTTCAGGTCATGCTCGGCCATGTTGATATTTCCACAACCCAGATTTACACGCATGTTGCACGGGAGCATCTCAAGCAGATGCATGAAAAATTTCATCCAAGAGGGTGATTCGATTTCTAACCCGGATTTCTCATGAAGAATATCCAAAAAAAAGCCTGGCGGATCACTTAGGATTCCGCCAGGCTGAAAAGATTTTTAGGATAGTGTTTTAGTAACTATTTATTCCAATTCTTCTAGTTCAACACCATCCCTTTCAAATTGCGCATCACGCTCTGCATGGGCCTTTTTGATTTCTTCCTCGCTCCAGGGCTCATAAACAAGGGACTCTGACACCAGTTCCCAGATGTACATTGTCTCCTTGTAGTTGCCCATATCAAATTCCTTGGCAAGACCTTTCATAATCTGGTCACGGCAATTGTGGCATGGAGCTATGACCAGCTCTGCACCGGTTTTTGTGATTTGATCCGCTTTATGTTTGCCATAAGCGAGACGCTCCTCGGTATATGGCATTGCCCATGCTCCGCCTCCTGCACCGCAGCAGAGGTTGTTCAGCGGGCTGTCACACATCTCCGCCACATTCTCGCAGCACTGGGAAACGATCCATCGGGATTTATCACCTTCGTGATCTCCAAAAGCCATGTAAGATTTTCTAACGTAGTTGCATGGATCATGGACTGTAGTTAATTGAGGATGTTTTGATTTATCTACCTTGATTCTTCCGGTTTCAAGATATTTCTTTAAAAGATCGAAGACGCTGACAACTTTAAATTCCTCGTAAGCCTCCGGAAACCATCTGTTGAACCCGACCCGGGTTGCATAATAGGCATGGCCTCATTCCGGATAGAGAATGGTCTTCACCTTTAGCCTTCGGGCATTTTCTAAAACGCGGCCAACCTGGATTTTCCAGTTTTCATCATCCCCGGAAAACAGGCCCCAGTTGACCCCTTCCCAGTTTGTGGATGAAACGGTCCAGTCTTCCTTTGCAGCATAAAAGATCCGCCACCAGAACTTCATATCATCGGGCTCGGCAAAGGGCTCCTTGGAATTCATTGTGACGATGATGTTAGCCCCCTCCTTGTCAACAGGCACATAAAATCCCGGGCACGGTTGCTTCTCGTCTTCCTCCATCTCGGGGCCTAAATCCGCCAGGAGAAAAAGTAGGTCATCCCTGGGAATTCCGAGGTTGTTGCCTCTTTCGAAGTTCATGATTGTTCCCTTGTGGATTGGGCCGGGGACCTCGTCCCGCTCGCGCAAGATCCGGCATCCACGGAGGGTCTTGACTAACTGTACACCCATGGGGCATACATACTCGCACCGGGCGCAAAGGGTGCAAACCCATGGAAATTTGGAATCTATGACCTCCTGTTCCAGGCCTAAAGCTATAGCCCGTATCGCTTTCCTGGGATCCCAACCAGGTACCAATCCGGTTGCAGGGCAGCCGCTGGCACAGGTGCCGCATGCGAAACAGACATCAGCCAACTCCGGGGAAGTCCCTAATCTTCGGTTACTTCTGTCTATTGTAATAGGCTCTTGCAAAATATTCTCCCTCCCTTCAGGTTGCGATTTTTATCTTTTTTTTATCTATTCAGCCACTAAGACACACAAAGTAAATAAAATTATATTTTTACACTCTTATCTGTCTGCTGATAGCCGATAGCACTATATAATTTTGTCAAATTATAGTGAAATATTATCATGATGTCAAGCATTGATACAGGATTTAGGTAAACTATTTTTTCAGATTGACAAATTACGACTTTTATATCGATAATACGAAAAATCCAACGTCATCCATTTTGAAAAGGGGTATCTAATGACTTCTTCATCCAATGTTTACAAAAATAACAATAAATTCGATTTTGATATTGATATTGACAACTTATCAAAGGATAAAGGACTCAACAAACTTCTTAAATCGGTTATCGTTGAAGTTAAGAGCTATGCCGAAGATCAAATAAAGCATATCATGCAGCTCACCAGGATCGGCCTGGCCCTCTCGGCTGAAAAAAACATCAAAAAACTACTGGAAGTCATTGTTGACTACGCCAGGGATTTATCCCGCGCTGATGCGGGCACGTTATACATCCTCGATGACGATAAAGAACATCTCCGTTTTGAGATAATGCAAAACGATACAATGAAAACCAGGATGGGCGGAACGAGCGGAGTTGAGATCTCCTTACCCAAAGTACCGCTGCATAGTGACGGAAAACCCAACTATTCCAATGTTTCATCCTATACTGCACTCACAGGTGAGACGGTAAATATTCCTGATGTTTATAAGGCCAAAGAGTTCGATTTTACCGGACCAAGGGAATATGACGCGGCCACTGGGTACCGCTCCAAGTCCATGCTGGTCATTCCCATGAAAAATCATGAAAACAATATTATCGGTGTACTTCAGCTTTTAAACTCCAAGATCCCTGAAACCGGCGAAGTCGTAGCATTCTCTAAGGACTATGTGGATCTGGTCGCCTCACTGGCTTCCCAGGCCGCCGTGGCCCTGACCAATACACAGCTGATACAGGATCTGAAAAATTTATTCTATGCTTTTATTAAAAGTATCGCCACAGCAATTGACGAAAAGTCTCCGTACACCGGCGGACATATAAACCGCGTGGTCGATTTGACCATGATGATCGCCGAAGAGATTAACAAAACCGACCATGGTCCCTTTAAAGATGTTATTTTCAATGAAGACGAAATCGAAGAACTGCGACTGGCAGCGTGGATGCACGATGTGGGCAAAATCACCACCCCCGAGAATGTGATCGACAAGTCGACCAGACTCCAGGCCATCTTCGACCGCGAAAACCTTATTGAAACAAGATTCCAAATGATCTTCAAATCGATTGAAAACGAATATTTGCAACGGAAAATCGAGTTTTTGCAGAACGGAATAAGCGATGAATCGAAAATGAAAATCATGGGCCAAGAGCTTGCGGACAAAATAAGAGACCTTGGTGAAGAATTGAAATTTATTAAAGCATGCAACAATCCCGGAGAGTTCATGAGCGACGAGAAAATCGATCGCATAAAAAAAATAGCGAAAAAAAACTATGTCTCACCTGATGGAGAGCATCCTTATCTTACTGAAGATGAGGTTGAGAATTTGTGCATTCAAAAAGGTTCTCTCACCGATAAAGAGCGCAATATCATTGAAAACCATGCCGGAATAACACTGAAGATATTAAATGAACTCCCTTTTCCCGCGAAACTTGCGAACGTACCGGAATTTGCCAGCAGTCATCACGAAAAACTCGACGGATCAGGCTATCCACGGGGTCTTTCAGAAAAGGAGCTTTCCCTTCAGTCACGAATTATGGCCATTGCCGACGTATTCGAAGCCCTTACCGCCAAGGACCGGCCTTATAAAGAACCGATGAAGCTGTCCCAGGCGGTCGGGATTATGGAATTTATGAAACAGGATAAACATATCGATGCGGATATTTATGACCTTTTTCTCGAAAGTCGACTCTTTTATAAATATGCCAAAAAACAGATAGCGCCGGAACAGATCGACGAACTGGAGATTGGTAACTTCTCAATCTGATTTATTCCCCCCCGAACTTCATCTGACAATTAACAAAAACCGACTGGCTTTGGCCTCAAATTTGTGAATAAAATAGTGCGGCTTAAAGCGGATCAAAACATGTAGTGCTTGCCTATTTTTTGGAGGCGAGCAATATGGGTTGACTTTTGGGCTACAGTATTGTTATAAATTTTAGAGTATTCCGGCAAAGTTACATAATAGTACATATGCAATTTACTACTAAAGGAGGTGTAACTATGAAGAAATTCATGATTTTGTTGTTGATTGTTTTCATGGCTCCTTATGCGTACTCAGCAGATCAGGCCCTGGCTGAAAAAGCAAAAGCAGAGGGAAAAGTATCGTTTTACGCCAACATCACGGCCATCCAGCCCATCATGCAGGAGTTCACAAAGAATAAGGGCGTCAAGGGAGAGTATACGAGGATCTCCACCTCGAAATTCCTCGCAACCGTCTTGACTGAGCATCAGGCCGGAAAGCTTCTGGCCGACGTACTTCAGGCGCCTTTGCCGATTATGGAATTCCTGAAGAATAAGGGTGTCCTGGCTTCATACCAATCCCCCTCGGCTGCCGGCTACCCTGATTGGACAAAAAAGGACGATAAGATTCAGATTTTCGGCATTGAATATGTCGCCCTGATTTACAACAAGGAGCTTGTCAAACCGGAGGACGTTCCCAAGCGGTACGAGGACCTGATAGACCCCAAATGGCTGGGAAAGATCGTTATGGCCAACCCCTCCTCCCATGCGACCACCATATCCTGGCTCATCGGCCTGAAGGAGAATGTTTTCACGTCGGAAGAGACCTGGATGAAGTTCGTCAAGGGACTCGCAGCCAATAAGCCGATGTTTGTCAGATCCTTCGGCCCCACCCCCGCACCGGTGGAGAGCGGCGAGAAGCTGATCGCCATATCTATGCCGAAATACATCATCACCAAGGCGCCTGCCCCCCTGGATTGGGCGAGAGTCGAACAACCCCTTCTTGGTACCCCCCGCGGAATAGCCGTCACCGCCGCCGCTAAGCACCCCAATGCTGCCAAGCTGTTCGTGGATTACTGGCTGTCCAGAGATGCCATGCAGATGTTGGCCGATAAGGTGGGTGAGTACGTTCTCCGTCCGGGCGTCTATCCCCCCATCGACGGCATGGACAAGGCAAAAGTCCTTCCAATTCGATCGCTGTCGGATGACGAAATCCGTTCTTGGGGAGGCGAATTCAAGAAGATTTTCGACATGCCGTGAAAGCGTTTTTTCCCATATTCATTCTACCCACTTCGTGGTCCTGAGGCCGAGTGCCCTCGGTCTCAGGACGTTCTCAATAGTCAGCCATGGAAATCCACATCAAAAGCTTGAGCAAGGATTATTTCTCGGAGGGCAAGACTATCAAAGCCCTGGCGAACATCGATCTGACCATTCCTGCCAATCAAATCTTCACCCTTTTAGGCCCTAGCGGATGCGGAAAGACCACCCTGCTCAGGTGCATAGTCGGATTGGAAACGCCGGACTCAGGAGAGATCGCGATCGGGTAGGAAATCGTCTGGTCGAAGGAAAAGAACATCTTCGTGCCTCCGGAAAAACGGGGGCTGAGCATGGTGTTTCAGACATATGCCATCTGGCCCCATATGACCGTCTTCGATAACGTAGCCTACCCCCTCCAAACCCGAAAGGAATCCAAAGAGGACATCACAAGAAAAGTCGAAAAGACATTGCGGTTTGTGCAGCTCGAGGGTTTCGAGAACCGTCCGGCGACGAAATTAAGCGGCGGCCAGCAGCAGCGCGTCGCGCTCGCCCGGGCATTGATCGCCGAGCCCAAGGTGATCCTGTTCGACGAACCTCTGAGCAACCTGGACGCCAAGCTGAGAGAAGAGACGCGGAAGGAATTGAGGAGCTTTCTGACCGAGTTGAAAATCACTGCCGTTTACGTGACCCACGACCGGATCGAAGCCCTGTCGCTGTCGGACACCATCGCGGTGATGAAGGACGGCCGCATTGCAGAGACCGGGACACCCAAAAAGATTTATTTTAACTCCGATCATCGATTCGTGGCGGATTTCATCGGCCGCGCAAACCTGATCGACGGCAAGGTGACGGCCCTTGAGGATTCTTACACGATTATCGATTCCGGCATCGGCACCATCGCCTGTCTAAAAAACCCCGACACATTGCCTGGAAATGCGGTGACGCTGTGCATCCGCCCTGAGTTCATCAAGGTGATGGAAGGAGATACCAGAGACGGGCGCAACATCTTCCGAGGAAGGGTGGAATCCCTGATCTTCATCGGAGAGGCCTACGAGGGTGAGATCAGCATCGCAGACACTCGCCTGATCACCAGGATCGAGCCAACCGCCAACGTAAAGGAAGGGGATGAGATCGCCCTTTCCTTTGACCCGGATCATTGTTTCGTGCTTCCCAAATGAACAGGACGATGCTTAATACGAAAACCGCACTGACGCCGAGCCTGATTGTGATTGTCGGGTTTCTGACGGTATGCCCCGTCTTCATGCTTGTGTTCGGAAGCTTCTCTGAGGGTCTGGGAGCCTTTGGCAGCTTCACTCTGGAAAAGTACATCCGATCTTATACCGATCCCGCTTTCGCCGGCATCATTATCAATACGGTCATATTCACCATCGGGTCCGCCTTTGTCGCCACCGTCCTGGCCCTGTTCCTGGCATATCTGAATACCCGAACCAATATCCCGTTCAAATTCCTGTTCCGGATCATCTCCATCATCCCGATGATGATCCCCCACATCCTTTTCTCGGTCAGCTGGGTTCTTCTCCTGAACCCCTCAAATGGTATGATCAACCTGTTCTTGCGAGAAATCCTTTCCCTGCAGGGCTCTCCCTTCAACATCTATACGCTGCCGGGAATGATCCTGGTGGAGGGGCTGCTGGATATGCCTATCGCCTATCTTATCCTCGCTCCAGCCATGGCCGCCTTTGACGTCTCCTTCGAGGAATCTTCCAAGGTCTGCGGAGCATCGAACCTGCGAACGCTAACCAAAGTGACCCTGCCGGTTCTCAGGCCCGCCATTCTGGCCTCCTTCATACTGGTCATCGTCCGGAGTTTGGCGTCCTTCGCCGTTCCCTCCATCATCGGCATGCCGGGACGGATCTACGTGTTGGCAACCCATATCTACCAGATCATTGCGACCGGTTTTGCCGCGGACTACGGCATGGCAGCGGCGGTGGGCATGAGCGCCTTGGCCGCGTCTATCACACTCATTTACCTTTATCGATACCTGACCTCGGAGAGCGAGAAATACGTAACAATCTCAAGCAGGGGATATAGGCCTTCCCTGATCGATCTGAAGAAAGCCAAATATCCCCTTTTTGGAATCGTTGGCATCCTTTCCTTTGTTTTGATCGTGCTGCCGGTCGTGGTACTGTTCTACACTTCCCTTGTTCCCTACTCCATGGTGCCGGGCGCGAAGGCCTTCTCCATGATGAGCTGGAAGAACTGGGTGGAAGTGCTAAGGGATCCCATCTCCTTGCTCTCCTTGAAAAACAGCGTTTTCCTGGGCATCGTTGGAGCATCGCTGGGCGTGATCCTTTCCATCTTCGTCTCCTACGTTATCGTCAAGGTCCGCACCCGCGCCTCCGGCGTTCTGGAATCTTTAAGCTTCCTTTCCTTCTCCTTTCCCGGGATCGTCGTCGGTGTCGGCTTCATGTGGTTCTTCGTCCAGACTCCCCTGTATGCCACGATTTGGTCGCTCCTGATCGGCTACATCGCTACGTACCTTCCTTACGGGATTCGGCCGCTCTCTAGCGCCTTCGTTCAAATCCACAGTCACCTGGAAGAATCTTCCAGGGTCTGCGGGGGGGGAACCCTCTATACGCTGCGCCGGATCATTATTCCCTTGCTGATCCCCGGCGTCGTATCGGGATGGATCCTGATGGCCACCATGTTCGTCCGGGAGCTGACACTCTCGGTCGTGCTTTCCAGACCTGGAACGGAAGTACTGGCTGTGCAGATCTTCCATTTCGCCGAGGACGGTTTGTGGGGGAAGCTCTCCGCCCTGGGAATTATGATGATTTTCATCTCCACGACCCTGGTCGTCATCGCTTCTCTGATCGGTGCAAAGCTGACAAAAGTGGAAAATGGTTGACATATTTCCTTACCGCAATTATATTACTACAAAAGAATATATCAAATGGTCAAATGGTAGGATTAACTATGAAATCTTTCATAAAAGTCATGAAGGCGCTTTCGGATCCGAATCGGGTTAAAATTGTAAAGATGCTACAGCGGAAAATGCTTTGTGTTTGCGAATTGCATTACGCAATAGGGATGTCGCAGCCGAATGTTTCCAAACATTTAAAAATATTAGAGGATGCGGGTTTGGTGGAATCTCAAAAGGAAGGCTTATGGGTAAACTATTATCTTGCAGATGGGAAGGATAGCCCATATGCGGCCATCTTGTTAGGAAATCTTAAACACTGGCTGGATGATGATCCGGAAATTTCCGATCTGACAGAGAAAGTTCCGACCCTGGACCGAGAAGAGATCTGCCGGATTTAATTTTTTTTATTTTAATATATAACTACATATACATATAATTTTATAATGCTTATTTTTAAACTGCCTATTATGCTCTCGGAAGGTAAAAGCGGCAGGGTCTGTGCCGCCGAAATCGAAACTCAAAACATGGCTCAAAGAGATAGTGGATCAATCTGTTTATAATAAAAGATAAATCAGAATATCTGAAAGGAGAGAAATATGGAGATCAAAGTTTTAGGCCCGGGTTGCCCGAAATGCCATAAGGTGGAAAAAATTATCCGGGAAGTAGTGACGGAAGAAAATGTTGAAGCGAATGTGGAAAAAGTGACCGATGTGATGGAGATTGCCGGATACGGTGTTTTCGGCACCCCCGCGGTCGTTATTGACGGCGAAGTTAAAAGTGTCGGCAAAATTCCTGCAAAAGAGGACGTCAAGGCCTGGTTAAGTGAATAGCTGTTTCATATATCAAGAATAAAAGAAGGAGAATAAAATGGCTGAAGAATGTTGTGAAGTCGGTGGAAATATCATGATCCTGGCCTGCTCGGGCGGATCAAATGTTGGCCAATTGAGTAACCAGGCGGCCATCGAACTGACCCAGGAAGGGTTCGGCAAGATGTTTTGCCTGGCCGGCATCGGCGGTCATTTGGCCGGCTTTGTGCAGTCCGCCAAAGATGTTCCTGCCATGGTGGCCATTGACGGCTGTGAAGTGGGCTGCGCTAAAGCGATTCTGGATCATGCCGAAATTCCTGCAAAAAATTACCTGGTGTTGACTGAGCTGGGCATTGAAAAAAATAAAGATTTTAATCTTAAAGCTGAAGATATCAAAAAAGTAAAAGATGCAGTCCGGTCTGTATGTGAATAAGGGGGGCTCTAAGGCTGTAGCTAACACTGATAACCCCGGCTCATGCTGCGTGCAAATTTTGAATTGAGCAATGGTTCGGATAAGGAGTTGAACAGGTGAATAAATTGCAATTAGGGTTCTGTTTTGCAGTAGTAGTGTGTTTGCTTTTGTCAATACCGATGTTAGGGATTTCTCAAGCAGACGAATTTAACAATGTTCCGGTCAAAGGGATGGTTACAATGATCGACCTGGGGGCAAAAAAGTGCATCCCTTGTAAAATGATGGCGCCGATCCTGGCAAAGATGGAAAAAGTGTATAAAGAAAAGGCCGCGATTGTATTTATCGATGTTTTGGAGCACCGTGAACAAACCTCCCGATTTAAAATCCGGGCTATTCCGACACAGATCTTTTTCGATAAAGACAGCAAAGAAGTGTACCGGCACGTCGGATTCATGAGTGAAAAAGAGATCGTGCGTCAGTTAACTAAGATGGGAGTGCATTAAACCATGCTGAATTTTTTATAAAAGTTAAGTTCTTACTGGAAAGAGACCATATGGAAAAACATTATACAAATAATGATTTGAAGCCGAATCTCGATACTTTTCTCCGCACCTTTATTGCCGAACGGGGCGGTGTCATGTCTGTCTTCAACGGAATGACCGTCGTCGGCTGATGAAGAGGGGTCAAAGGGCCGATCGGTCGGATCGGCACACCGATCAACAGCAGGGAATATGTATATTTCAGGGTTTTGGATATCGAGCTTTACATTGAAAAGACACTTATAGACGACCTGCCGAATCAGGATTTTAAAGTAAAGGTGCTCATGGGGGATTACGGCTGTCGATTCATTCGTTTTATATATCGTAAAAGCGAAAAATACAAATAATAGTTGTGATAGAGATTCGACAATTAGGGGTCAACTTTGCTTGAAACTCTCTTCTTGACCGTAAACGAGTGGATTGCCGGAGGAACAGCTGTCGCGGCAATAGGCTGTTTTGTGTGGGGAGTCATCAGCGTACTGTTCAGTCCGTGCCACCTGGCATCGATTCCGCTCATTGTCGCCTACGTGGGCGGTCAGCAACGAACACTGAAACCCAGGCAGGCCGGATTTTACGCGGCGGCCTTTACCTTGGGGCTGTTTATCACCATTGCGTTAATCGGGATTGTCTGCGCCATGCTGGGCCGCATGCTGGGCGATGTGGGGAACTGGTGGCAGATTTTGATTGGACTGGTTCTGGTCTGGGTGGCCTTGGGCATGCTGGGTGTGGAGAAATGTGCCATTTCCGGCAGCTTACTGTATCGGCTGAATCTAAGGGGCCTGTTCGGTGCCTTTGCACTGGGGCTGGCCTACGGCGTGCTGTCCGGGTCCTGTACCTTCGGGTTTATTGCCCCGATCCTCGCCATTATTACCGTCCAGCAAAAGATGGCGGTCGGGATTCTGTTTATTATACTGTTTGCCATCGGCCACTGCCTGCCGATTGTAGTTGCAGGAAGCTCCACCGCCGCGGTCAGACGATTGATGGAAAACAGTACATGGCAAGATGCCGGAAACTGGTTTCGCAAGATCGCTGGTATGGTGATCTGTCTTTTGGGGATTTATTTTATTGTGTATCCCTTTGTGGCCAACTCATAAGGAGGTCTAACATGCTTCTTGAAAGTTATACACTTGAAATTTTCAACCCGGAGTGCCGACCGGGTGCCATGGCCGTGCATTGTTTTGCCCATATGCATGGTCTTTGCCTCCCAGGTGACAGAGGGCGCCAAAGGCCCCGAAAAATGTCCGACGCTGGATAAAGAAAACAGTGAGAAACCGACGGAATATTTGAGCCGATTTCGTTTGGATTTTTAAGGCCCGAAAAGGCCTCGAAAAAGATATGCAAGGGAAAAGACATAGGGAAATGGTAAAATCCCAACCTATCGATAAGGTTAAGACGTGCAAGCGAAAATCTGTTCAAGCCTTCTGGCAGTGTAGCGCACTGTTTGTTCTGTCCGCCTTGCTTGCGTTAACGATCAACCAGTTTCAGACTGATCGGTTAGCTCTGATCGGCGATTGGTCTGTGGAAGGCAGGTTGACGACAGCGACGGGGGAGCGTTTAGACATACCCCTTGCCGAAGCAGAAAAGCTGTTTACGGAAAAGAGGGCGGTGTTCTTTGATGCCCGATCTCGGGAGGAATATGAAAGCGGACACATTTCAGGCGCACGCAGTCTTCCTTGGCACGACGTTGACCAGCAATTTATTGAGGCGACAGAAGATATTTCGCTGGATACTGCGATTATTACTTACTGCGACGGCGAAACCTGCAACCTGAGCCATGATCTGGCAATGTTTTTGAAGGCCATGGGTTTCAGTAATGTACGGGTTCTGGTGAACGGATGGACGGTTTGGCAGGAAAGCCGTCTCCCGGTTGAAAAAGGGAATGTATTTTTGGATGAAGGATAATAACGAAAGAGAAGCAAACCTAACACCTAAAAATAGAATACAGGCAGAAAAGAACTGGAATTATCGCCGGATACTAACACTATTTGCCAGGCTGATGTTGGGAGGAATCTTTATTTATGCCAGTTACGACAAAATTCGTCATCCGGCGGCATTTGCAAAGGCAGTCTATAATTACCAGATCCTGCCGGACGGGTTCATCAACTTAACGGCCATTGTGTTGCCCTGGCTGGAACTGGTTCTGGGGAGTTTTCTGATCATCGGGTTCTGGTTGCCGGGCACTGTAGTGATATGCAATCTCCTGTTGATGACGTTTACAGGCGCCCTGCTCTTTAACATGGCACGTGGGCTGGATATCGGCTGCGGCTGCTTTTCCACCACCGCTGAAAGCGCAATAAATTTCCGGACTGTTTTACGGGATGCATCCTTTCTGATCCCGGCGGTGTATCTCTTTTATGACACTTTTTTCTCTCGGAACAACCCGGCATTGAATCGAGACGATGACGAATCGTCTTTCAAATTGCATCCACGAAAGGAAAATGACCAATGAAGCAAAAAATGATGACGGTTTTTCTGTGTTTTTTGTTTTTATTCATCATCCATTCCGTTGCTGCTGAGAATATCGCGAAAACAGCGCCGAAGGCAGTTTTGACAGAGCAGGTCTTTGGGTTTAAACCAGTGATGGAAGGTACAACCATCACGCACGATTTTATTTTACAAAACAAGGGAACGGCGCCGCTGGTTATCGAAAAAATCAGCACCGGGTGAGGATGCACGGCGGTCTCCAGTGCGAGACAGATCCTACCCGGCGAGGAAGGAAAGATAACGCTGAAAGTAAACACAAACGGCTACGGTGATAAAAGAATACGCGAAAGCGCCAGGATACAAACCAATGATGAAAATTATCCGTGGCTTCGCGTGACGGTGACCGGATTGGTTGAAAAATTTGCGGACGTCCGGCCGGAACGCATTCACCTTGTGGGGCCGGCCGGAACGCCGCTGGTTGCCGAAGTCGAGATCATCCCAAGAAAAGAATACCCTTTCATTATTCGGAACGTGAAAGCAAAAAACGGCCGCTTCATCAAATATGAGCTGAAAGAGCGATGCGCAGACAGCCGGAATCGCTGCGTCATCAGGGTCGAGAATACGCGGGAGGAGAAAGGACATTATGTGGATTCGATCATGGTTCGAACCGACAGTCCGCTTCGACGGGAGATACCCCTTTATGTCATTGGCGTGATTCAATAATTGCGGGGAAAAGGCCTATCCAACCTTCGATGGGGTATGAAAATTAATGTGAGGAAGGCGTCATGCTCGTGGACACCACCCTGGATCTTTTGAAAAAAAATGGGATCATCGTGACGCCAACGTATATTTTCAGCAATGGCCTTTTTCACAGCAAATTGCTGAAGATGCACGAACGGCAAAGACGGCTGGGGTTGAGTGCCGAAACAGGGAAAATCAAAAAAATGGAGGCAGATGATGTCGGGAAAAAGCGAGAATAGCATCAGTATTTGTTACTGCGTGGAATGAGGCTTTTTTAATGCCGCCGCCGGTCTGGCGGATGCGGTGGTCGATACTTTCGGGGTCCGGCCACAGTTGGTGGAAGGCCACAATGGGATATTTGAAATTACTTTGGACGGGGAGGTGATGTACACCAACCAGTCCGTGTGTAGCCGTATGCCGACCATAGCCGAAGCCTTGGAGGCCATCGCCAAAAAGCTTGACCCGCTGCAGGGCAAAGCGCACCGGGCCGCGAATGCGTTTCCTCTATCGCGATAGGCCGTTTTAGGGCAAGGGAGCCGGAAAAAAATCTATTTCAAATCTTCTCTGAATATTCAGGATAACGTTAGCAACAGGAGGGGCCTGATGGTCTTAAACATCACAAAAGAAGAATTTCTCCAAATGAAACAGGTGCTCATGGATGAGGATCATGAAGAGGCGCTGCGTCTGATCAAGGCATTTCACAAACGGCTGGAACAGCAGAAACACCAGGGAATGAAGTCGCATCTGGGTTAGTCTCAATATAGATTTTCATCGGAATTTTAAACCCAAAATCATTTTGTGATCCGCCATAAAACGATAGGGGGCAGTCATGAAAGATTTTATTCGGGTAATGAAAGCCTTATCGGATCCCAATCGAATCCGAATCCTTAAATTGCTTCAAAAAAAAGACTTTTGCGTGAGTGAAATTACAGGCATCATCAACCTCGCGCAGTCGACGGTTTCCAAACACCTGAAAATTCTTGAAAATGCGGGCCTCGTTGTCTCTCAAAAAAGAGGGCTGTGGGTGCATTACAAGATATCAAATGGCGCAGACAACCCCTATGCAGCCACCATGCTGGGCAGTTTAAAACACTGGCTGGATGAGACCGTGGAATTCAACCGATCCATCTAAAAAAGGAGATATTGATGAACCTCAAAAACATCCACATTGAACTGGATACGTCCGACATCCAGCAGATCATGTCCATTGCCCTGGACGACGACAGGGACCAGGCGCTGGCATTTATCAAAACCATACTGGCCAAGCTGGTGGAAAGGGCGCTTCAGCCCCATTGAGTTCCAGTGTTTGAGGCCAGTTATGGCCCGACTCAAACCGAACGCTTTGGCCGTTGAAGAAGATTAGGGGGATGTGTTTATGAATGCATTTATAATCATGACTGTTGGTTTGGCGATCCTAGCCGTCATTTCTGGCATGCTGGGTCTTGGGGTGGCCTTTTCTGCCGTACCGTTTTTATCTCTCTTTTTGCCGGATCTGGTCAACCAGGTTCAGCCGCTGACGTTGTTACTCAACGGTTTGAAAGCCCTGTTTGCCACCTTTGGATTTGCAAAAAGCGGCTATGTGGATTGGAAAAAAGCCATTAATCTGTCCATTGTTACTACTTGTTATAGGACAATAAAAATTCGAACAAAATTACAAAGAGAGGGTAACACTCTTCTCCGAGGTTTTAGGATTCAGGAACTGTTCTATCAGTTCCCAGGCTTTCTGTTTTTGCTCCAAACTCAAATGG
>JAUVVL010000028.1 GCA_030604635.1 Desulfobacteraceae bacterium | reverse complement strand
TTCAACATTATCTCCTTTAAGATCATGATATACACCCCCACGCTTCATGGCGGGCAGGAGATTTTCCAGTCTTGCTTCCTGCTGCTGTGCCTTAACTTTTTGGGGCGGTGAAAACATCAGGTTATACGATTCGGCCCATTTTTCCAGAGCAGACTCGTTGAAGATGTAGTCATTGCCGCTTCTTTGTATTGGAATTCTGCCCTGGCGTATCCAGCGCTCCACGGTACTTAACGGAAGATGAAGGCACTGTGCAACTTCATTTATTGTAAGTTTCATAAGATTACCAGGCTACTAAATGGTCGTTATAGATTAATAATAAAAGAAATTTTGTAACATTTTATAAAATTTTATCAAAAAAGTCGTTTCCCTTGTCATCGACGATGATAAACGCCGGGAAGTCCTTGACTGTGATCATAAAAATGGCTTCCATACCCAATTCGGGGTATTCAAGCGTTTCAATGTTTGTTATGCACTCTTTTCCTAACCGGGCAGCCGGCCCTCCAATGGAACCGAGATAAAATCCGCCATATTTATTACAGGCATCCGTCACCTCTCTGGAACGATTCCCTTTGGCCAGCATGACCATGGAACCTCCGTGTTGCTGGAACAGGGGAACATAGGAATCCATCCTTCCTGCGGTTGTGGGGCCAAATGAACCGGATGCATATCCTTTGGGGGTTTTTGCCGGGCCGGCATAGTATATGATGTGATCCAAAAAATATTGAGGAAGGCCTTCACCTCTGTCCAACCGCTCTTTAAGTTTTGCATGGGCAATATCCCTGGCCACGACGATTTTACCGGTCAACATTAGAAGTGTAGCAACAGGATACTTGGTCAATATCTCCCGGATTTCGTCCATGGGCCTGTCAAGATCGATGTGTACGACTTCTTCATCAGGCCATTTTGGCTCCTTGAAAAATTTTGAGGGATTAGACTCCAGCCTCTCCAGGAATATCCCTTCCCTGGTGATTTTAGCTTTTATGTTCCTATCGGCGCTGCAACTCACACCAAGACCCACCGGACAGGATGCTCCATGTCTTGGAAGACGAATAATCCTTATGTCATGACAGAAATATTTCCCTCCGAACTGGGCGCCGATACCCAATTCTTGTGACAGTTTGAACAGCTTTTCTTCAAGATCTTTATCCCTGAATGCCTGCCCCAATTCGTTGCCCGTAGCAGGGAGGTGGTCCAGATAACCTGCGGAGGCAAGTTTCACTGTTTTCAGATTGGTTTCAGCAGATGCTCCGCCCACTACAAAGGCAAGATGATAGGGTGGGCAGGCCGCTGTCCCTAAGGTCTTCATCTTGCTCACCATGAACTTGATTAAATCTGTAGGGTTCACGATTGCCTTTGTTTCCTGATACAGAAAAGTCTTGTTGGCCGATCCTCCTCCCTTGGCAAGGAAAAGGAATTCGTATTTATCTCCCAAGGTGGCATACAGGTCGATCTGGGCCGGCAGGTTGCATCCGGTGTTTTTCTCGTCGTACATGTTTAGGGGCGCCATCTGTGAATAGCGGAGATTGTTTTTTGTGTAGGCATTAAAAATACCCCTGGCAAGCGCTTCTTCGTCGGAAGACCCTGTCCACACCTGTTGTCCTTTTTTGCCGATGACAACGGCGGTTCCTGTATCCTGGCACGAAGGGAAAGTCCCTTCTGCAGCAATTACGGCATTTTTCAGCATCTCCAGGGCCACATACCTGTCATTATCAGAGGCTTCAGGATCATCCAGAATCTTTTGCAGCTGTTTAAGGTGTGAAGTCCTGAATAGGTGGGAAATGTCTCTGAATGCCGCTTCGGCGAGCAGCGTCAATCCTTCAGGGTCAATTATTGTGATCTGTTTATCGGCAAATGAGCCGGTTGATACATAGTCTTTGGTGAGTAGTCGATACTCTGTAGTATCATCTCCGAGAGGAAAAGGGTCCTGGTATAAAAATTCTGTCAACGATACCTCCTATTTAATCCGAAACAAATGCTTAATGGCGCTCCAGCCCATCTTGAGGCGGAGGATGCCGAGTTGATCCTGGAGAGGGAGCTGTTTTGGGCAGACGTCCTCACAGCCAAGCAGACCCATACAGCCGAAGATGCCTTCGTCAGTGCCGATCACCTCAAAATACTCACTTCCAGTGCGCTGATCTCTCGGGTCCATCATGAAGCGGGCAATACGGTTCATGGCTACGGCTCCCACAAAATCCTCCCGCATATTGGCGGTCCCGCAGGCTGCTACACAACAGCCGCACTCAACACAACGCTCCAGTTCATAGATCTCTTCGGCCAGAGAATTATCCATTCTTTCTTCTTCCGCCTCTAAGTCGAAGGTTTTGCTGGTGTGGACCCAGGATTCCACATTCTCATTCATCTCACGGAACCAGGTTCCCGTATCCACGGAGAGATCGCCAATCAGCTTGAAAATGGGAAGGGGCATCAGTGTGATCTCGGCCGGCAGATCATCAGTTAATGTCTTACAGGCAAGATTGGGCCTGCCGTTTATTATCATGGCACATGCCCCGCATATTCCGGCGCGGCAGCAGAAATCAAACTGGAGCGACGGATCCTGCTCCTCCCTGATCTGGGTGAGGGCGATGAACAGAGTCATGCTCTCGGTCTCTTCAAGTTGAAAGGTGTCTGTATGGGGTACAGAATCAGGATCCTGCGGATTATACCGGAAAATGTTGAACTTTAGCTTTCTTCCCATCTTATACTCCTATTTTCTCATCATCTTGGCTGATGATTTTGCTAACACCATATCCCCGGTCTCCTGGAGGTATTTCCATAACCTTGGAGGCGGGTTCGTAGTTCAGAGTTGGAAGATCGTCTCCCTCTTTCCAGGTCGCCAGAGTCCGATTCAGCCAATCCCGGTCATTTCTGGCCTCATAGTCCTCGCGGGAATGGCACCCCCGGCTCTCGGTCCGCTGGAGAGCTCCATAAGCCGTACATATGGCCAGCCTCACCATGCCCTGGATTTTCAAGGCAAGAGTAAGTTCGGGGTTGACGCCGATACCGTTTGAACGCAGGCCCACTTTCTTGGCTCGGGCATGAATCTCCTGAAGGTTGTCGACAGCCTTTTGCAGGTCCGCACCGTTTCTAAAAATGCCTACCCGCTCCATGAGTTCATTCTGCATGGCGTTGCGAACCTCAAAAACGTCTTCCTTTCCGTCTTTACATGAAATCAATCGATCGATCCGCTCATAGTCTTTTGCCGCCGCATCTTTTATAACGGCGGTATTAAAATGAACCTCGTAGCCCTTCAAGGATTCCGCTATCTTTTCACCCACAATCTTACCGGCAACAATTGTCTCAGCCAGGGAGTTTCCGCCCAGGCGATTAAAACCGTGCATGTCCCAGCACGCGGCCTCACCTGCGGAAAAGAGCCCTTTGAGCCCATAGGCCGCGCCGTCTTTGTTGGTTCGAATTCCCGCCATTGAGTAATGCTGGGCCGGTCGCACCGGAATCAATTGTGTGATTGGATCGACGCCAAGGAAATTATTGCAGATCTCTTCCACTTCTCTGAGCTTGGTTTTGATATGTTCTGCACCCAGATGGCGGATATCAAGCCAGAGGTGGTCTCCATAAGGGCTTTTCACCCCAAGGCCCTTTTGAATGTGATGGGTCATCCACCGGGAAACCACGTCCCGGGATGCCAGCTCTTCCTTTTCAGGCTCATACTCGGGCATGAACCGCTCTTCATTCACATCTAGCAGGGTGCCTCCGTCGCCCCGACAGCCCTCGGTGACAAGTATGTTGGTGGGAACGATGCCGGTGGGATGAAACTGTATAGCCTCGGGGTTTCCCAAAGGGACGACCTCTGTGTCAATGGCAATAATTGCGCCGCCCCCGTCGTTAATCACCGCATTGGTGGTCTCCCGATAGATCCGGCCATAGCCTCCTGTGGCGATGAGGGTGGCCCTGGCCAGATAAGCCCTGCATTTTCCTGTTTTTAAGCACCTGGCTACCGCACCAATACAGGTCTTTCCGTCATGAATGAGTGAAATAGCCTCTATGCGGTCATGGACGGTTACGCCCAGTTCAACCACCTTGTTATCCATGGTGTAAAGGAGGGTATGGCCTGTGCCGTCGGAAGTATAGCAGGTTCTCCATTTGGCGGTTCCTCCGAAGCTTCTCGCGGTTATAAGACCTTCTTTCTCTTTGAGTTCCTCTTTCTCGAATTGTTTTCCACCCTTAAAATAGGTGTCCTTTCCCGGGACAACTCTGTTCCATGGAATTCCCCAGAATGCCATTTCACGCACGGCCACGGGCGCGGTCTCCGCAAAGAGCCGGGCCACCTCCTGATCGCAGCCCCAATCAGAACCTTTTACCGTGTCTTGAAAATGAACATCCGGAGAATCTCCTTTTCCCATAATGCAATGGCCCAAAGAGGCCTGCATACCACCCTGAGCTGCTGAGGAGTGGGATCGCCTGGGCGGCACGATACTCAAGCAGATGGTTTCAAAACCGGCAGAGGCCGCCTCAACGGCAACCCGCTCACCCGCCAAACCGGCGCCTATGCATAGTAGATCAGTATATATAGTTTCCAATGATTTTCCTCCTCATTTAGGCAAGGCTAAAAACCAAAACCTAGCAAGAGTGACAAGTCCAATGACGATAAAAATAGCTGTGAGAATGTTTTCAAATCTCTTAAAACCTTTCCGCCCCTTTCGTCGTATAAACCCCCACTTTACTGCAATCCGATAGAAGCCGATCCCCACGTGAAGCTCCACCATGGGCAGAAGAATCAGGTAAAAAACAAGCCAGAACCCCCCCTGTACCCGGGCGGCGCTTTTGGCGGCGGTGATCGGAAAATCGGAAAGCACCGTCCACATATGGGCAGAGCCCATGATTAGAATGATCATTGCGGTGAATGCCTGTATCATCCAGAGCCAGGTGTCGGTATGACGGAGCTGCCGGCTGAGCTTCCAGACGGTGGATTGCTGCTCTGCGCGAAAAGGAACCTTGCGGGCCGCCAGGACAAAGTGGAGAAGGAAAATAAACGCAACGATCGGTCCACCCACCTGGGCCATGTAGTACTCCTCAAGGAATTCTGCCAGAGCATTCATCACACCCGGACCCAGAATAACACTGGATACCATGATCATGTGACTCCACATAAACAGGATTAACCCAGCACCAGTCAGCATCTGAAGCCAGTCAAGGTAGGCGGAAATCCTGCTTGGAGCGCGAACGTACATTGTTATGTCGATTGTCATTTTTACCACCAGTCTTTAATCAGATTAATAAGTATTTGCCAGGATAGCACTTTGAGACCTTTGCAAAACGCCCCCTTTTGCCAAATTTCTGTGTCAGGCTCAAATTTTAATCCTCAAAATACTCAATGTATTCCTGTGGTTAAAATTTTCGCCTTCCTTGAACTTGAACAAAATTGAGCATTTTTCAAAGGTCTCACTTTATATCTAATCCTAACCAAAATAAATCGAAGATCCAAAGCACGAAAATGATCATTAACGGACTAAATTATCCAGGCAGAGCCATTCGACCCTGATTGCGCCCAGAGTATGAGATATTAAAAAAAATAATAAGGCAAATTTAGTATTTATTTCCATCAGGTTTGTCAATGAAATTTTTAAACCACCATGAATCCCATTCTGTTTCCATAATACTTTCGGCAAGGTTTTTACCTGTTTTGGTTTCCAGGCGCTTTAACGCAAAAGGCAGCCACTTTTTTGGAGGGTCGTAACCGATGTCTGAAAGTGCTTTTAAGTCAAGGATAAGTGCAAGTTGATCGGCATCGCGAGCAAGTTTGGCTTCAACTGACTGACCTCTGTTAAATTCATGCATCAGATCGGCAAGTGACGGCCCAAACGGGAGGCCTCTGGTTATATCCTCCACAGCCTTGTTTTCATCAGCGGTTACATATTTTTTCTGAACATAGTTAAGGTCACCGGTCTTTGCCTCAGGAAGGTCGTGCACAAGACACATGGCTATCAGCTTTAGTGCGTCAACATCCGGTTCCATTTGAGACATTACAAAAGCAATGAATGAGATACTAAATGAATGCTCGGCCACCGATTCCTTACCCACTCCGAGAAAATGGTAACCCGACCTGGGAATATCTTTTAATATTTTTGCTTTGAACAGAAGATTTGCGATGTTTCTCATAATAACTCCTTAACCCATTAAACAAGTTAGTTCGCTTCGCTCACAATTGGAATAATGGATAAATGGAATATTGGAATGATGCCTGCCTGTGCGTGTCCGCACGCAGACAGGGGTTCAATGGATAAGGGCTTTTTATATAACTATTTAAATCTAATGACAATTATAGCCATACCTACAAAAATTGTAAGTGATGCTACATTTTTTGTGGTTCCATATTCCATTATTCCAACACCTCGGAAAGCGGACAATGGTTAGTAAATGATATATATTTTTCCCGCCTTGGCGGGATAGAAATTCCGAGACGTTAAATTATTGACCGGTTTGCTCCCCGCCGCGAAGCACTGCCGCAAGTCAGAACCCCCGCCTTTTAGGGCGGGGAGCTTCACACGGTTTAAAACCGGATTACCTGAATGCGATAATGTTTTCAAAGTGCTAAAATGTTACGTTTTTTTTAATTTTCAATCGACAATCTTCAATCCAAACATCCAGCCCCCGTTTTTTTATGTCTATTTGCAGGTTATTCCAAAAGCAACACAAAAATGAATGACCATGTTGAGAATAACCAAATTTCTTGACACAATTACCAGGTTCATATAGTTTTAAAGATTGGGAAATGGCTGTTATTGAAGTATGTTTTTAGACCACAAATGAATATCGGAGTTGTTTTTTTATGGATCCTACTGAAATAGATATATTGAACATGGTAATGAACGCAGGGCCTATGGTTAAGTTTGTTCTCCTGCTCCTGCTCTTTTTTTCGGTTACATCATTGTCAATCATGATAATAAAATATAGATATATCAAAAGGGCATACAACGAATCGGCTATATTTACCGATTTTTTCTGGAAAAGCAGGAACCTTTCCAATGCTTTTGTAAAGGCAAAGCAGCTTCACGGCAGCCCCATTGCCAGGGTTTTTCGCGTGGGATACGTGGAACTTAAAAAGTTGAGTCGGTCTGGCGTCCCAATAACACCAGATTCAACACATTCATCCGAGGCTGAAAGCGCATCCTTGGGTTCCGGATTTACCGGAATCGACAATATTAAACGGGCTTTGCGTCGCGCCATTAATGCCGAGACTACACGTATGACTCGAATGGTCCCTTTCCTTGCTACAACCGGGAACACAGCGCCTTTTATCGGTTTATTCGGAACTGTTTGGGGTATCATGAATTCTTTTCGTGGTATCGGGCTCAAAGGTTCGGCCAGCCTTGCTGTCGTTGCTCCCGGGATTTCCGAAGCACTTATTGCCACGGCAGCCGGGTTGGCGGTTGCCATACCGGCGGTTATCGCTTTTAATCATTTTATGCATAAGATAAGAATCATCGAGTCTGAACTACATAATTTTTCAGCGGATTTCCTAAATATTATTGAACGGGACATTATCAAGTAAAGGGGAATAATTTATGGCGTTCGAAGGTAACAGTGACCGCCTTATGTCTGATATTAATGTAACACCGTTTGTTGATGTTATGCTCGTTCTTCTGGTTATCTTTATGGTAACCGCACCGATGATGATACAGGGTGTAGAGGTTGCCCTGCCAGAAACAACCTCACAGCCGCTTGTTTCTAAAAAAGAGAATCTTATCATCACCATCAACAATAAAAATCAGGTGTTCATTAACGACTTTCAGGTTACACTCGATTTTCTTCAGGAAAAACTGAAAAAAATTCTTGAGGGTCGTGAGAACCGGGAAGTTTATCTTCGGGCTGACAAGGAAATATCTTATGGGTTTGTCGTCCGTATCATGTCCGAATTAAAAGGGGCCGGAGTTGAAAATCTGGGCATGGTGACGGAGCCGATTCGCCATAAAAAGAAAGACAAGAAGCAAAAAGCAAAAAGATTATGAAAGAAAGTCCGCATTCTCATGCTTATTTGCCTGAAGGGATGGGAAACGACACCCGTACATTCTTTTTGAATTTTGCTGTTTCCACCATATGCCATCTGATTTTTTTTGTTATCTTGATTTTTGCACCAGGCTATGCAACGGGTAGAAAGCCTTCTCTTTCGGTTATAAATGTCAGCTTGGTTACATTGCCTGCCCGGGAAAAAGCAACCTCGCCAGGCGAGCAACGACCTGTAGATGAAAGCCGGGCTACAGCGCAAAAAAAGACTCCAATTGCCAAGGTTTCTCCTAAAACTGTTTCTGAAACGGATCAGAAGCCTTCAACAGCGATTTCGGTGGGGCCAAAAAAGAAGAAGATTAAACAGTCCCTTAAAAAAAAGACGTTTAACTATTCCAAGATAGTTAAAAGTGCCATAACCCGGATTGAAAAGAAAGTTGAAAAAGCAAGACCCGATCAGATCACACAGGCAATTGAACGCCTGAAGAAACAAATAAAAAAGACCGAGGGCGTTGACCATAAAAAATATAAAGACTTAAAAGGTTCGGGAATACCAGGCGGTTCCGGAGACGGCAGCAAAAAGGTTTTGGAATTAATCGATATATATCGAATCGAAATTGCGTATCAGGTTCAGAAAAATTGGGCATTTTCCGATCAGATGGCCGGGGGGCGTAAAGACCTTGAATCCTGGGTTGCGATCAAAATCATGCCAAACGGTGAAATAAAGGATATCTGGTTTGATAAAAGGTCTGGAAACAGCTATTTCGACGAAGCCGCCGAAAAAGCCATTTTGAAGTCGGATCCTCTTCCACCATTTCCAAAAGGGTATTTGCGCTCCTTTTATGTTGTAGGTTTTCACTTTACGCCTTCGGGCGTGAAACAAAACAGGTTAAAGGTTGCTGATTAAGGGATCAAGATGCTGTTATGACAGGTTGTCGAATTAAAATTATTTATTTGATTGCAATAGCATTTTTTCTGATTGGGTCGGGGCTGTGCCGTGCGGAATATGATTATATTGATATAACCAATCCTTTTTTGCGAAAAATTCCAATTGCGGTTCCATTATTTAAGAAGATGTCCTCAGGTGATGCCACGGCACAGCTATCAATAAAGGCCTCTGATTTGCTTTCTGAGACTTTGGAATTTACTGGCTATTTCAAAATTCTTGACCGTGGCGCCTTCCTTGCAGATCCGCAAACCGACGCTGTTTTTTCCAATATTAATCCCCAAAACTGGACAAGTATCGGCGCAGAGCTTCTGATAACCGGCGGTGTTTTGATCGAGGATAACATGGTCGAAATGGAGCTTCGACTGTATGACACTTTTAAAGAACAATTGCTGGTCGGTAAAAAATATACGGGAGGGATCAACGATCAGCGGGGAATGGTACGCCTTTTTTGCAGTGAGGTGATTTATTGCCTGACAGGTGACAGGGGAATTTTTAATAGCAAAATCGCATTTGTTTCCACAAGTTCGGGGAACAAGGAAATTTACATATGTGACTTTGACGGTTATAATCCCAAGCGTTTTACGCATGCCGAAAGTATTGCCCTTACACCGGCATGGTCGTCGGACGGAAAATGGCTCGCCTATACCTCATATGAAAAGGGGAGACCTGATCTTTACATAAAACATTTAAAAGAAAAATTTGGCGCTGTAATTGCGAAAAACGGAATAAATACTACACCTGCCTGGGTTCCCGGCAAATTTGCCCTGGCTGCTACCCTTTCATTTTCTGGTGATCAAGAAATTTATCTATTGACCGGAACCGGGAAGATTAGTAAGAGGTTAACTTACAAATGGGGAATTGATCTGTCGCCAACCTGGTCCCCAGACAGCAAACAAATGGCCTTTGTTTCAAAAAGGTCCGGAACACCCCAGATTTATATCAAAAATATTGATTCCGGGCTGGTAAAAAGGTTGACTTTTCAAGGGTATTACAATACACAGCCAAGTTGGTCTCCCAAGGGGGACATTTTGGCATATTCAGCGATGGAGGAGGGCCGCAGTAATATCTTCCTTATTGGTATTGGGGGCGAGGGTCCGGTTCAATTGACACATAATGAAGGCGACAACGAGTCACCTTCTTGGTCTCCGGACGGAAATCTTATCGTGTTTAGTTCAACCCGGGAAGGGCCCTCTAGAATCTATGTAGTGACCGCTTATGGAACTGACAAGAGGCGGTTACTTGCCTTGAAAGGCGAGCAGACAGATCCAGAGTGGTCACCACGAATTGTCGATTAATGGTTAATTTTGAATGTCTTAAAAGGAGGAAAAAATGCGAAAAAAATTATGGATTAGTTTGGCATTGGCATTTGTAATTCCCGGATTGTTGTTCACCGCTTCATGTGCAAAGAAGGCGGTTGAGCCTGAGCCTGCCGTAGCTGAAGACGATGCTGCTGCAAAGGCCGCTGCCGAGAAGGCCGCCGCGGAGGAGGCTGCAAGAAAGGCAAAGATGGATGCCACAGAGCTGTTCTTATATGAAGAAATCTACTTTGAATTCGACAAATCCGATCTGCTTCCAGAGTCACAGGAAGTTTTGAGAAGAAAGGCAGAATTTCTCAAGGATAATCCTGACCTTATGGTGATCATCGAGGGCCATTGCGATGAACGTGGTACCAATGAGTACAACCTTGCTCTGGGTGACAGACGTGCTTCAAGCGCAAAGGCCTTCCTGGTGAATCTGGGTATTGCAGGATCACGATTAACCTGTATCAGTTATGGCGAAGAACGTCCTTCAGATCCTGGCCATAATGAAGCAGCCTGGGCAAAGAACAGGCGGGACCACTTTACAATAGACTAGTTAATATCCTGATATTTCAATTAATCGGGTTGTAAATGATAATCAGCAAGCGGCAGCATGCCTGTCGCTTGCTGATTATTTTGCAGAAGCCATTTCAAAACTTCCTGGGGAGTCCATTTTGAATCCCGCCAGGCTGGGTTCAAACCAGCGAGCTGAAGATTTTGAAACAGCTTCTGATAACATTTGAAAGACTGCCATGAAAAATACGGTATTGATTATTTTATCGTATATGACGGTATTGTGCGGATGTGCGTTGCAGAGGGATCTGGTTGCGCTCGACGATCGCCTGGTTCTGATTGAACAGCACCATTTAGAATCGGAGAAAAAACTTAGAAATCAATCCGCCGGGCAACATGTCATGATCGACAGGCTCAAAGAAGAAATTCAAATCTTACGTGGAAAGCTCGAAGAAATTGAATATACATTAAACAAGAAAATAAAGACTGATAAAGACCGTATTGTGCGTCTGGAGCAGTATCTGAATCTTGAGCCAACAGGATCTGGATTAAAAATAGAGGCAGATTCAGGCATAAAACCCAGGAGCCGTGCTGGAAAAAAACTTTCAGAAAATGAAATTTACCAATGGGCAAAACAGGCGTTTGATCAAGGTGACTTTGAAACGGCCCGGGAAGGATTTCAAAAATTAATAAAGCAACACCCAAAGTCAAAGCATGCTGACAATGCCCAGTTCTGGATAGGTGAAATCTACTATCGCGAAAAATGGTATGAAAAAGCCATTTTAGAATACCAGAAGGTTATCGAAAAACACCCGAAAGGGAATAAGGTGCCGGCTTCACTTTTAAAACAGGGATTTGCTTTTTATAACTTAGGAGACAAAGCAAATGCCCGTCTTATCTTGACGGAACTGCTCAAAAAATATCCAGAATCTAATGAGTCGAAGATCGCCAGACGAAAATTAAAGGGGTTTACTCCTTGATGCTGGCCCCTGGATACTGGATCCAAAATCCTGACTCCAGAAAAGAGCGTTAGGATGATAAAGGTTATCGGTATAGATCCAGGTCTATCTGCAACTGGTGTTGGAATTGTCAGGGGAATGGGTCTTAAGATTGATGGCTTTTCCTTCGGCAGTATCAATACTTCAAAAAACATTTCTTTGCCAAGCCGTCTTGATCAAATCTTTTCAAATCTTCTTCTTGTTTTGAAGGATGAAAAACCCGATCTTATGGTAGTGGAAGATGTATTTTCCGTGGAAAAGTTTCCAAAGGCGGGAATAACATTGGGTAAAGTTACAGGTGTTGTTCTGCTTGCCGGATGCCGGGTTGACGTGCCTGTTGCCGAGGTTTCCGTTCGTGAAGCCAAACAGGTATTGACCGGAAACGGTAATGCAAGCAAAATGCAGCTTGAAAAGGCGGTTCGACGTTTATTAAACCTAACGACTCCCATTAGACCTTATCATGCTTCTGATGCGATGGGCCTGGCGCTTCTGGGTCTGTTTCGCTATAATGACGGACTGGCCTAGAGCGCGTTAGCTTCACACCTGATGCATTGCAAATGAATCCCGCTTCAAGCTGGATGAGAATTCCGGGTTAGCCCGAATTTCTCATGAAGAATTTATCTTGCTTTTTAAAACAGCTTCTAAATATATGAGGGGTCGGGGTCAAACAGCACACGCTTTTACATCTGATCACCCATTACGCTTAATTGAGGGCAACTTTTCGAAAAAACTACCCGACACTTCAAATATATAAACGAGATGATATGATAGGTTATCTGGAAGGCAAACTTTTAAGAAAAGATGATGACCGGATACTTCTTCTTGCAAATCAGGTTGGATATGAGGTTCTGCTTCCTGCGTTTGTAATGGAAACATTTAAGGCAAAGAGAGTCGGTGACGAGGTTTCCTTTTATATTTATCATCAACAGACCGAACGGCAGCCCAAGCCTGTACTGATCGGCTTTAATCTTGAGGTCGAAAAAGAATTTTTTCATTATTTTATTTCAGTCGAAGCTATCGGCGCCCTCAAGGCTGTCAAGGCACTGACCATTTCTGTTCGCGAAATAGCAAGAGCCATTGAGTCAAAAGATATCAATAAACTTAAGCGGTTAAAAGGTATCGGCGACCGAACGGCCCGCAAAATTATTGCCACACTTGAAGGCAAGATGGATAAATTCGCATTGATCCGGCAAGCCGAAAAAGTAGAAGCGCCTGTTGTCGAAGACTTCTCAAAGCAGGTTTTGGATCTACTTGTTGTTCAACTGGGCCACAGGATAACGGATGCAAAAAAGATGATTGCCGAGGCCATGGAACGAAACAGCGCTATTGGAACTCCTGAAGAACTCTTTGAAGAAATATATCGTGGAGAGAAAGCTCGAAGTTGAGGGGAGCAGACCGGTCAAAGCGTACCTATCGGCTGTTTAACATGGTGAATAAATTAAAAATGACGGACGAAATTATAAAACATTCTTCTGACAATCAGGGTGTCCTTACCGGATCAAGCCTGTCTGTTGACCAGGAACCGGAAATCCTCTCTTTGCGGCCGGAACAACTTCCAGATTATGTCGGTCAGACCGAGGTGGTAGAAGCCCTTAAAATCGCAATTGAAGCGGCGATTCAGCGCAAGGAACCGATTGATCACATTCTTTTTCATGGACCGCCCGGCCTTGGAAAAACAACTTTGGCGCATATTATTGCAAATGAAATGGGAGTTAATCTCACCGTTACTTCCGGCCCTGCCCTTGAAAAGGGCGGAGACCTGATCGGCATTCTTACGCATCTTGAAGACGGGGATGTTCTGTTCGTGGATGAGATACACCGGACACCAAAGACGGTAGAGGAGTTTCTGTATCCTGCCATGGAAGACTTTGCTATTGATTTTGTGTTTGACAAGGGGATGCATGCCCGAAGCCACAGATACCGCTTGAATCGGTTTACGCTTATCGGTGCTACCACCCGGGTCGGACTTTTATCCGCACCTTTGCGGGACCGATTTGGTATTTTCAGGAGCCTTGATTTCTATAGCGAGGAGGATCTGGTGAAAATCATCAATCGTTCGGCTGCTTTGCTTAAAGTGACAGTTGATGATCAAGGCGCAATGGAGCTTTCAAAAAGATCCAGGGGAACACCAAGGATTGTAAACAGGCTTCTTAAACGTGTGAGGGACTATACCCAGGTGCGGGCAGACGGTATAATTACAAAGGATACTGTTGAGGCAGCCCTCTCCCTCGAGGGAGTTGATGAGAAGGGGCTGACGAATCTTGACCGCCGCTATCTGAAAACAGTTATCGAGTATTATAAAGGTGGCCCTGTCGGCATTGAAGCCATTGCAGCTACACTCCAGGAAGAGACAGATACACTGGTGGATGTTGTTGAACCCTTTCTTTTAAAAATCGGGCTGGTTACAAGAACTTCTTCCGGCAGAAAGGCTTCGCAAGCAGCTTACAGGCATCTTGGATTAAGCTTTCAGAAAGGAATGTTTCAATAACATATACTTCTAACCATGTCGATAATTACGCTGCTTACGGATTTTGGCATTGACGATGCGTATGTGGGCATTATAAAGGGCGTCATTCTGTCTGTTAACCCTTCTGCCGTGATTATCGATATTACCCACCAAATTGATCCCCAGGACTTAATCGAGGCTGCATACGTTATTAAATCTTCCTACAGATATTTTCCCGAGGGCACAGTGCATGTTATTGTTGTAGATCCGGGAGTTGGAAGCGACCGTGCAATAGTCGCCCTTGAAATGATGGGCCATATTTTCCTTGCGCCGGATAATGGGGTTTTAACGCTTATAATGGATGAAGGAAGGATTGATTCGATTGCTCGGGTTGAAAATTCGCGTTATTTTTTAGAACCTGTAAGTCAGACCTTCCATGGGCGGGATATTTTTGCTCCTGTTGGCGCACATATATCCAAAGGCGTGGATTTAAAGAAATTAGGTTCAACGCTGGATCGACACGATCTGGTTCATCTGAGCATCCGAAAACCATATATTTCAGAAAAAGGTGAACTTGTCGGGACTATTGTATCCGTGGATCGTTTTGGGAACTGTATTACAAATATTGATGCAAACTGCCTTGAAAAATTTTATAAGCCGGGTTCTGAAAAAAGACTTGAGATAATGATCGGTGAATATGAAATTAAAGGTCTATCCCAGAGCTATGACAGCGTTGGGCTACAGCACCCTCTTTCAATCATTGGCAGTCTCGGATATCTTGAGATTGCTCTGAATTGCGGCAGTGCCAGCCGCCATTTTAGAGCCAAAAAAGGAGATACCATCCGGGTGATCCTGTCTGATTAATTTTGATGGCTTCGTAAATCCCGCTTGAGCGGGACTGCGTTACGCTTCATTTCGTTGTCATTGCGGCGTACGCTAAGTACGCACCCTTCGGGTACCGCGTTAGCGGTATGACACGAAATTCGCGCGCCTTGAATTTGGTCCCGCCCAGGCGGGATTACTTTGCCATCGCAATTTTGACTTTTTACGAGACTGTCAATTTTGATGGTAGGCAACTTCTCAATAAGTTATGGGGAATAAGATGATAAAAGCCTCCAGAATTTATTGAGAAGTTACGATGGTAGAACTTAACCATTTGACATGTTAACTGAAATTTTGTAATAGAATCAATATGGAAAAGAGAGTCTAATATACAGTTGTGGTTGAAAAAGATAATCTGGTTGTTAAAACCTAAAACCTGCATAAACAATCTTGAAAATATAGGGAATAAAACAATTAGGTGGGCAATGGAAAATCTACCGCTAAACCTGGCAAAAGAGGTAAGCACCCAACCTCTGCCAAAACCTAAAAAAAGGATCAGGCGCTGGTCCCTTATGTTTGTTGGGGATCATGGAGAGATAATATCGGTTGGACGGTTTAAGTTGATGGCAATTTCGTTGGCATTTGTAATGATTATAGTTGTCGCTTCAGCAGCCTGTCTCTATTTTTTTTCCAAAAGCAATATTAAAGAGAACCAGAATCTTAAAAACGCTTTGGCGTCTTTGCAACAGAAAGTTGAGGCTCTGCGGGATGAAAAGGATATCCTCATGGTCCGCCTTGTTGTGGCCGAGTCTAAATTAGAACCCAAACAGGCCAAGAACCGAAAAAAACCGGCTGAATTGTCGACCGCTCCTATTGCTTCAGTAAAAAAGAAGACCAATATTGCGCCCGGCACATCGGGAACACCCGCTAAACCTGTTCAAACAAAAAAATTGCAGGCCGTTGATGTTAAAGATGTTATTGTTCGTCATAAACTTCTTGAAATAGGCGGAAGTTCCTTGAGGATAAAATTTACCCTGAAAAAGACCGATCAGAATTCGGAAACCGTTTCAGGGCATGCCTTTGTGGTGTTGAAACATAACGAGGTCGACAAGAATCAATGGCTGATATTGCCGTCCGTGCCCTTGATTTCAGGAAAACCCGCCAGGATAAAGAGAGGAAAATATTTTTCAATCGCTCGTTTTAAATCGATGCAGTTCGAAAAAAACTATCTGGCTGTTCCCAAGCTCTTTAAGAATATGACAGTATACATCTTTGCCAAAACTGGAGCCCTGATGCTGAAAAAGGAATTCCCCATAGAAATCAAAGAGGTGGTTTCAATGCGGTAGACTGATAACGCTGATAATTCAAAGGATATTTTGTTGTTTGGGGAAATCGAAAGATACGGATTGCCAACCTGATTCATTACTTTAATATTTGCAGGAGATGTATCGTGAAGAATAAATCGCAGGACTTTTCTATCATCGACAAAGAATTGACTGTTGACGGCTCTGTTTCTACCAAAGGAAGACTGGTTATTAAAGGTGTGGTGAAAGGAACTCTTGTCGGAGAAAATGTGGTAATTGCCGAAGAAGGGGCTGTATACGCTGATACGAAGGTCAACAATATGACAATCGGCGGAATTTTTGAGGGAGAGGTCAGGGCTTCAAATAAATTGATTATACTTTCAACTGGAAACTGCTCGGGGAAAGTTGTCTGCAAGGATTTTATAGTAGAGGTCGGTGGGGTCTTGAACGCGCGGGTAAGCTGCATCAGAGCTCAGGATTCTAAATCAAAAAAGGGATTGTTTACATCGAAAAAAATAAATAGTATATCATCAACAACCGGGGATAAAAAATGAACCCAATCTAGATGCATTATCAACTCCGCAACTTCTGATATTCCTTCACCAGTAAGCATTCTCACGAAAATGTTAACTCCCGTGTGATTTGAAAAAACTTTTTCAAGTCTCCCACTGAAATGTGGCATACACCGGGAAATGATCTGAAGGGTAAAGACCATGAATGGTATCCCGGACAACCATGTAATCTTTTTTAACAATTCTTCCGCGATAAAGAATCCAGTCGATGTGATCTCCATTTAGATCTCCAGTAAATTCATGGTGGGTCCCGGGAAAGGGCCTTGTAAAGACATTTTTTAAATGACATTCTTTTCTATCTGGTTTTTGATCCTGTCCGGTGAATATATTATAGCAGGGACTCAGAGGGAGGGCATTAAAGTCACCGACAAGAATTACAGGCACATCGGAAGGCAAATGCGATAACCGAGTCATAATCAGTTTGGCGCTTTCGATCTGGACCGAGACGTCAAAGTCAAAGTGGGTATTGGCACATATGAGTGTACGGTCGCTGTTTTTGAACATGCCGATTGTACATTGTCTCGGCCAGAGGCTTTCCGGGAAACGGCTTGGTATCTTTGGTGTTGGGCTCAGGAAGAAATGTTCTTGATAAATGCATGTCCAGGTTTTTTTAAAAAAGATAATGTTATTTTGCCAAAAGGGCGGTGAAGGGCTTCGCTTGCCGATAAAGTCGTATTCTGTAAGGATATTATTAAGAAAATCTGTCTGGAAATCATTTGCCTCCTGAAAACCGATGAAATCTATGCGATATTTTTCAAAAAGAGATGGAAAGCACTTCTTGCGATATCGCCAGTTGTTGGGTCCATCGTCTGCTAATCCAAAACGCAGGTTGAGTGTCATGACAGAAATCATAATATTATTTATATTAGAAATAATTTTTTGTGTCAATTACAGGTGATGTTTAAATGACCCATATCACCTAAATCCTGCTCTGTTTTTTAAAAGTGTGACTTTTTCTGTTTCACAAAGTGATTTTTTTCCTTGACACAAGTCTATTTTATATTTAAAAAATAAGGTTCTTTATTTAGAGGAGTGGAATAGGGTGAAAAAATATACATATAGTGCCAAAGATTCCGACAACAAGGGTAAATGGTATGTTGTTGATGCCGACGGCGCGGTTCTTGGGAGGCTTGCCAGCTCTGTAGCTGCCCGTCTGCGAGGAAAACACAACCCGCTTTTTACCCCCCATGTCGATACCGGTGACCAAATTATCGTTATAAATGCGAATAAGGTTGTCCTGACGGGCAGAAAATGGGAACAGAAACGTTACTACCGGCACAGCGGCTACATCGGGAGTCTTAAAACCATTACTGCTCAGAAACTTTTGGAAAAAAGGCCTGAGGACCTTATCCGTTTTGCCGTTAAGGGCATGCTGCCCAAGAACAGACTTGGAAGAAAGCTTTTCAAAAAGTTGAAGGTCTATTCAGGCGATCAGCATCCTCACGAAGTCCAGCAGCCTGAGGTCCTGGAGCTTTAATAGAGCGAGTTTTAAGATTTTTTAAATATCGGGGAATTGTATGGAAAAAGAAAACGTTTATTATGCTACGGGCAAACGAAAGAGTGCTGTTGCCAGAACCTGGCTCAAGCCGGGAAAAGGTGAAATTATCGTTAATAATCGGCCCGTGGATGAATATTTCAAGGTTGAATCAGCTACAAAAGACTTGAAACTGCCGCTTGTTTTGACAAATACCCTTGGATCATTTGATGTAAAAGCCCGGGTTTGCGGTGGAGGTTTTTCTGGGCAGGCCGGTGCAATCCGGCATGGCATAACCAAGGCTCTTATATTAGTCAACCCTGATTTAAGACAGGCGCTGAAAAAAGCAGGCTATGTTCGACGCGATGCAAGAGTCAAAGAAAGAAAGAAATACGGCCAGAGGGGCGCACGGGCCCGTTTTCAGTTTTCGAAACGTTAAAAATATATTATATTTTTTTCCTACCTCGGATCCTCCGGCGGACAACCAAAAAGAATTCATTTGTGACGAAAGCACGAAAATTTACTTGAATTTCGTGCTTTTCCTATTTTTTTGCCGGAATAAAGACGAATTTCATTTTCAACAAACTAACGATCCTTCCAGACAGGTTCACGTTTTTCCAGAAAGGCCAGCATACCTTCCTGAGCATCTTCGGCAAAGCAGTTCATGACCATTGCATTGGTTGCAAAATTGGAAGCTGATTTGTCGTCCATGTCTATCTGCTTATAAAAAGTCTCCTTGCCAAAAGCGAGCGTATATCGGCTGTATTGAGCCATTTCCAAGGCCCAGTTTCTGGTTTGCTCGGCAAGCCTGTCCGGAGCAACTATCCTGTTTACAAGTCCGAACCGTTCAGCTTCCTCAGCTGTAACAAAACGACCCGACAAAAGCATTTCCATGGCCTTTCGTCTCCCGATAACTCGGACCAGCGGAACCGCAGGGGTGGAACAGAAAAGGCCTATTTTTACACCCGGAGTGGCGAACTGAGCGCCGGTTTCAGCAATGACAAGATCGCATGCGGCGACAAGCTGGCATCCTGCTGCGGTTGCAACGCCGTGAACCTGAGCAATGACGGGCTGGGGCAGTGAGTAAAGAGTCTGCATCATTTCGGCGCATTTCGAAAAGATCTTATGAAAATGGTGAATATCGTAATCGGTTCCGACCATTTCCCTGAGGTCGTGTCCCGCACAGAAAACCGGGCCGTTGCCCTTGATGACGACTACACGGACATCCTGATCCTGCGCAACAAGGTTGAGCTTATCAAGCATGTCATCCATTAATTCCAATGAGAGTGCATTCCGCTTTTCAGGGCGATTTAATGTAAGCCAGCCGATGTGTCCATCCTTTTCAAGCAGCACAGGTTCCATTTTAAAGTCTCCTTGCGGGGTCACCCATTAAAGGGTTGGTCAAGTAAAAAAACACCTCTTCCTACAAAAAAACAGACTTTACGAAACAGCAAGGCATCGCTTTATCACCTTTTTTCGCACCCGTTATTTCTTTCTTATCGGTTCTCGGACGGCATATACCGATCCGCACCAGTCACCATCCGGCGACAGCCCGATAAGCTTTATGAACCGCACAGACCCGCATGCGGTGTGGTGAGGTGAGGGGGAGAGAAAGACTCCCCCTTACCCGATTATGTGGCGTTTCCAAAAAAATCCGAAGCAAATGATTCTTTTAATGGTCCTACAATTGGCTCCAAATCAGATAGTGGAACAATTTCTATTGAGAGGCCATTTTTTTCTGCCTGTATTCTAAAAACATTCTCGGCAATAGAATTTTCTGGAACAATAAGCTTTTCTGCCCATTGCCTTTTAGCCTCCCATGCCTCTCTAAAAAGAGCTTCAACGTCCTTATCGTGCGGAGATTCATCTACTACTTTTGATAATACATGGCCTAATATATATGCACTGGCTGCATCCACAAGCACATAGATGTCGTAAGGTTCATCCTTTACAAACAAGAACTCTTCATTAAGTCTAACGGCTATCCACGCTTCATTAACCTTAAACTGATCAGGAGTAAGCATAATAACTATCCCTAATAATAGAATATATCAATATATCCTAGCCACATAACGCTAGTCTTGAGGCGCCGAGGAAAGCGCGCCAGCGCTTTACGAGGTCGCCCTCCAAGACCTTGTTGTGTGCCGGGCACGGCACGTATTCTTAAGGGCGAGTATATACTATGATTAAGGTATAATGCAAGTCCCTGATCCAGCCAGATGGAGGCGAAGGATGTAGCAGTATGGCAACTGTATATCGGCG
>JAUVVL010000234.1 GCA_030604635.1 Desulfobacteraceae bacterium | reverse complement strand
TACGATCTTCCGGACCTACCCCGGTACCATCTTCCGGAGCTACGGGGCAGGCGGGGCAGGCACGAATACATTGAGTATTTTGAGGATAAAGCTAAAGCTTCACTTCGTGCAAAATGTTGAGCCTGACCTCCCGCCAATGGCGGGAGGCAAAAGGGGGCGTTTTGCAAAGGTCTCATATTGAATCAGACTCGAAATTCGGGTTAGCGCCCAGATCCAATATCAGTGAGCCTGTGAAGCTCCCCGCCCTAAAGGACGGGGGTTCTGCCTTACGGCAGTGCTTCGCGGTGGGGAGCAAACCGGTCAAATTCATCCCAAAAGATCGACTGAACAGCGTCTGTTTCCTGAAGGATTTCATGACGAGCGCCTGAAATTTTGAAGAATCTGCAATTTTTCATTAAAGAGCAGATCGCCTTCTGTGACTCAATGGAGACGATCTTGTCCGCTCCTGCGCTTACAATCAGAATCGGTGTCAAGATCTTTTCAGCAAACCCGGATTCAGTAAGTATATCTATTGATTCAAAAGTAGCTGAAAGCCATCCATAGGTCACGCCGCCCAGCGCAAGGTCGGGGTTTTCCGCAATTGCCGTTTTTTTATCCTTAAAACGCTCAGGATCTGAAGTAAGTCTGTTGCCTTCGAATTTTTCATCATCAGGATCATAGTCGCCTGAACCTATGGCATAAGTATGATCCAGACCCGCTTTGTCTGAAGCCCAGACAATGAGCCTGGCCAACCACCTGGAAAAGGGTGATGTCAAAATATCGATCATCGGCGCCACCAGGACCGCTCTGTCTGCGATTTCGGGATGATCATGAATAAAACGCAGCGCAATATGTCCTCCCATGGAATGGGCAAGGATGACTATCGGGGATACTGCTTCAGGTTGAACGATTTTGCTGACAAACATATCCAAATCATTTATATAATTGTCGTAGTTTTCAGCAAATCCTTTATGCCTGTTTGCCAACATCCGTGTTGAAAGGCCCTGGCCGCGCCAGTCAAAACTGTATACATCAAAGCCCCTCTGATTCAGTTCGCCGATGGTTTCTGTATATTTTTCCATGAATTCTGTTCTGCCGCTAAGCAGTATAACCGATCCTAGCCTTTTCTCTTTTTGGCTGCACCAGATACCATAGCGTATAGAATGATTATCGTGCGTCGTCATAAAGTCATATGGCGAAAACTTTCTCTCTTGAGCAATGGAATGATTATGGATTACGGGGAAAACACCAAAATATGGAATAATAAGTATTAGCAGAACAGCGACAAATTTGAACTTACGGCTTTCTTTCATAATAGATAGCGAATCAAACTCAAGAAGTTCGGGTTCGGTCCTAATAGTTGAAGCTCCCCGTCCTATAGGGAGGCGCATTCCGGTAAGGGAGTTTCACCTCAATTGAGCATAAACCTCCAAAATATCCCCTAATTTTACGCTTGTATATTCTGCAATATATCTATATATTGTTATTCCTGAATTATATCAACACAGAATATTTTCTGTATAATTAAATGGGAGGAAAATCCTATGGAAACAAAAGATCGTCGTGCTGGAAAAGAACGAAGATTGGGGATAAGCCGCAGAAAGTTTAACGATCCGAATTTCAAAGGACCTGAACTTAGAAGTGGTCGAAATAGGAGATCCGTAAAGGACAGAAGAAAATCCTTATAAAAGCCATGAGAGTAATACCTCAATTGAGCATAAACAAAATGAAGGGCCCCTTGGACCCGTGGCATCCTCGGCTTTTGCTCAATGGAATTAGATTCATGGGTTTATGAACCAAATGGATTGACATTTTGTATCCGGCGAACTCTTCTTTAAGCGGCAAAAGCCAAAACGGATGAGTTGGGAGTCTTTGTATGTCGGACATCGAGATAGCGAGGGGTTATATACCCGGATCAATCGGTCGAGTTGCTGAACTTCACGGTACCTACTACCACGATCATTGGGGATTCGGGCTCTTCTTCGAGGCGAAGGCGGCCAACGAGCTTTCAGAGTTCCTCGGGCGATATGACGAAAAGCGTGACGGCTTCTGGACCGCGTTGCTTGAGGGCCGCGTTGAAGGATCCATTACCATCGACGGGATCCACGCCGAAATGGAGGGAGCACATCTTCGGTGGTTCATCATATCCGAGACCTTACGCGGAAGAGGCATCGGCAATCGGCTCATTAACGTAGCTATCGACTTTTGTAGAAACAAAGGCCACAAGCGGGTATACCTCTGGACTTTTGAAGGTCTTAATGCTGCGAGACACCTCTACAAAAAAAGTGGCTTTAAACTCGTTGAACAACACAGAGGCACCCAGTGGGGTGCAGAGGTCATCGAACAGCGATTCGAACTACGGCTTGAGTAGCATTGCATAACCTGCAAATGGAAAACTGATAAAATCGTATTAATTTAGCTTTTTGAAAAACGTGTTCCACAAGCATTCAGGTTATCCGGTTTTAAAGTGGGTCACTGTTTGAGTGTATTAGAGAGCGTTAAGAAAGAAGATGAAAATAAAATGTTTGATATGCCTTTGGAAAATATCACAAACTGGTTAAGCCAACACCGTTTGTATGTGCTTATCGGAGCCTCAATTACTGCTCTGTCTATTATCGCTTTTTTAACAAGACGTTACTTTAAAAAGACTGTTGAATATCGAACCATTAAAAGGATTGTCAAAGGTTGGAAAGGTCAATTCCTCAATAATGTAGTCTTTCCTGACGGAATCGACGGTTATATCTTCATAGACTATTTAATTAAATTACCTAATCTCATTTTGGTTATAAATACTTATAATTACGAAGGTTATTTATTTGGCGGGGAAAATGTCGATCAATGGGCCCAGTTAATCAGGTATAAAAGCTACAAATTTAACAACCCTCTAGACAGGCTTCTTGAATCCATCCAGGTATTGAAAGATCGTGTTAGAGACACGCGCGTTGAAGGTAGGATTGTCTTTGCAAACAGCGGATCGTTTCCAAAAGGGATACCAACAGGTGTCAGCCTTCTGGATACCCTGAAGGATGATATCTCCCAACTTGTTAATAGCGGACAAGAAATTGTAAACGATGCCATCTGGGAAAGTTTAAAACGTGAAATCGAATTGTCCCCCAAATGTATCCCGCTTCAAGCGGGATGAGAAATTCGGAGTGAACAATAATGGCAAAACATACTCATGGTCTTGTTGAAACATACGACGGCCTTGTGGGATTCGGTTTAGATCGTGAAACCGACGAAAAGACTATCATCTATTATCTTCAGAAGTTCTCCGACGACGAAGTGATGGAGCACTTAATAGTGAGATTGACAGATGATGAACTTGGCGAAATATTTTCCATGCTAACAAGGCTCCTAAAAAAACATCTTACCGATTCCGAGTATCACAGTCTCTTCTTAAAAGATGATCATCCATAGAATCAGGATTTAAAAGCATGTTCACTGAAAAGCATTTGGACAGATATGCCGATGTTCTCTTGTGTGGGCTTAAATTAGCCAGAACCGGCAGATTCAAAAAGAATGATATTGTTGCTATCCGTTATAATGTGTCGGCAATAAGACTTGCCGAAATCCTTCATGCCAAACTTCTGGATATGGGGATAAATCCTGTCCAGCGCATGAATCATACCAGCACTATGGAGAGAAATTTTTTTGAGCTCTCAAACCACAAGCAGATCGTTTTCCAGCCCCCTGGCGAAGAAGAACTCGTAAGGAATCTCAATGGAAGCATCTTCCTGTATGCACCCGAATCAATAACACACCTTGGCAACATCGATCCAAATAAAATCGGAAAAGCTGCCGTAGCTAAGAAATACTTGCGTGATATTCTCGACAGACGGGACGAAGAAGGGCTTTTCGGCTGGACCATGTGTGTTTTCCCGACTAAAGAACTTGCGCGACATGCCAGGCTCACCATGAAGGAATATTCAAATCAAATCGTAAAAGCATGCTTTCTCAACAGGACTTCACCGGTCTCACATTGGCAAACAATTTTGAAAAACGTAACATCCATAAAGAAATGGCTCAACAGCATGAAAGTAAATTTCTATCATATAGAATCCGAAAATATAGATCTAGAAATAACCCAGGGCGACAAGCGAAAATGGATCGGCCTGTCCGGTCACAATATTCCAAGTTTTGAAATATTTCTTTCTCCAGACTGGAGAGGAACAAAAGGACTATACTTTGCAAACCAACCCTCATACCGAAGTGGTAATTTTGTAAAAAATGTAAGGCTCGAATTTAAAAAAGGTGCTGTGAATAAAATCGAAGCGCAAATCGGAGAAAATTTTGCAAAAAATCAGCTTTCAATGGATAAAGGGGCAAACAAAGTTGGTGAATTTTCCCTGACAGACAAAAGATTTTCAAAAATCAACAAGTTCATGGCGAACACGCTTTTTGACGAAAACTATGGCGGGAAATATGGCAACTGCCATGTGGCGCTGGGTTCTTCCTATTCAGACACGTATGACGGAGACCCAAAAGGATTGACAAAAGAACTTAAGAAAAAACTCGGTTTTAATGATTCTGCGCTTCACTGGGATCTGGTGAACACTGAAAAGAAAAGGGTTGTCGCCAATCTTGCATCCGGCAAGAGGGTTACAATCTATGAAAACGGCAAATTTACAATGTAAGTCGTATTAATTTAGCTTTTTGAAAAACGTGTTCCACAAGCATTCAGGTGATCCGGTTTTAAAGTGGGTCACTGTTTGACACGGTTTAAAACCGGATTACCTGAATGCGATAATGTTTTCAAAGGGCTAAAATGTTACTGTAAGTCTAACTTTTTTTGAATGAGCCGGTTTACGAGAAACATGCGCGCTGATAAATATTAAATCACTTCACCTAAATTCTGCAAGCCTCGTATCGGCCGGATATACAAGTCATCGATCGGTCACGCTCTTATTAGTCACGCCCTTTATGTCGGGCTTGCTCAAGCAGTTAAAGACTTTCGAATTTCCTGTGGGCAAAAAATATGAGAATGAGAAGAAGTGGCCCAACGGTCTTTTCTCACCACGAACAAATTTACGTCCCAGAATTTGATAATTCATTGTAAGAGAAGCGAACTAACCCGCATTTTTCCAGGCTAAGTCACCTAATAAACTGTTTCAAAACTTATTGACGCAGCCATTTTGACCTTTCTTGCTAAAACGTCTTAACGATGTGGAGGGAGAAAGATGTTAAATAAATCTCTATTTTTTTTTCGATTTGTTGTATATACATCTATAACAAAAAATCGTTAATCGAGTAAGGAGGACCTCATGCAAGTAGGTATTTTAAAAGAGATAAAAACTAAAGAGCACAGGGTTTCCATGACACCATCAGGGGTTGAACAAATGCTTGCACATGGACACGAAGTTCTGGTTGAAACCGGCGCAGGTGACGGATCCGTTATTAATGATGAAAATTATGTAAAAGCCGGTGCAACAATTTGTAATTCTCCGGAAGAGATTTACGAAAAATGCGATATGGTTATGAAAGTAAAAGAGCCGTTGCCTGTTGAATATCCATTGATACGAAAAGGACAGATTCTATTTACCTATTTTC
>JAUVVL010000296.1 GCA_030604635.1 Desulfobacteraceae bacterium | reverse complement strand
TTGGATAGAAAACGTGATTGGTTGGAGAGAAATCCGGTATGAAACGAAAAACCAATTTTGACCGATACCTTGAAAAGCAGTTGAAAGATCCTGATTTTGCCAGGCGCTACCAAAAGGCCGGTGAGACCTGGGACGTGTCTTTGCAATTAGTTTCTTTGCGTAAAAAGGCTGGTTTGTCTCAGAAGGAATTAGCTCAAAGGGTGGGAACGCCTCAACAGCAAATTAGCCGTCTTGAATCAACATCGTACGAGGGCCACTCCTTGAGCATGTTGCACGTCTGATTTGGGGTCGGGCCACGCTAAGTGTCTGAAAAATTGGGGGAAAAAGCTCCAAGAATAGCCGTTTTTTGGTCTTAAACATACCATTTTGGGTGCAAAATAACAGCTCTAAGGATTTTTTTAAAAATTATATTAGCTTAAAAGGTCCTTTTTGGAGTTAAAAAGAGTTGTTTAAGAAGATTTTATGGCCTATTTTAGGCCTCTTTTGCGTTATTATAGTTGGTTAACGTGGCCCGACCCCAAATAAAACAGTTGAAATTATTACAACCGAATTCTCTCTTTTGATGAGTTATATTCAATTTTGCCTGATGATTTGGTTTGGGCAACAGCCCTTTAATGGGCGACCCCGTCGGAATTTTTTTATCGGAGATCATGGGGTGATTGGAAATGGAGTTCACGTTCCAACACATTTCTATAAGGTGATTTTTGATCCGAAGGGTATGGATGCGATTGCATTTTTAGTACCGCACAGGGCTATATCGAAAGAGGATTTGCCGGGGTTTATTGTTTCTGTTGATGAGGTTGAGCGGTTAACTGGTTGTGATTTTAACAGTATACTGGATGATACTGTTGAGGATGATATCGAGGATGATGTTGAGATGATGTGGTAAAAATATATACAGTTCCGCAGATCCCTATCCCTAAACATCCCGTTTTAAAAGCTGCAACCGAAGATACTCAACTTATTACCCCAGATACCGCAGGACTAACACTCAGATACGGAATTTTTATTCATTCCAATTTTTCAGACAATCGTCGTTTGATCGTTCATGAACTGGTCCATACTTCACAGTATGAAAAGCTTGGTGGATTCTTACCATTTCTTCGAAAATATTTGATGGAGTGCATAAATATTGGCTATCCAGAGGCACCTATGGAACAAGAAGCGATAAGAATGGCTGAGAAAATATGCAGCGAATAAAAATGTAAAAGATGATACAGTAGTCATCGCTTTTAATGGACCGATATGATTATCCATTTATTAGAAATAAAAGAAGAATCCTTTGTTATAAACACGGATATCAGGACCAGGAATCAGACACATGATCAAGATCAAAGATGAAATTTTGATAGGAAAGGATGAGCTATCTTTCACCTTTTCCCGCAGCAGCAAACCAGGCGGCCAGAATGTCAATAAAATTAGCAGTCGGGTTACCCTTCTATTTGATGTGGCTAATTCGCCAAGTCTTTCTGTAGAGCATAAAAATCAGATCATGACCCATTTGAGGACAAGGATCAATAAAGACGGGGTATTGAGGGTTGTTGCCCAACTCCATCGTAGCCAGGCAGCTAATCGGGAAGCTGCGGTTGAGCGCTTTGTCGAACTGTTACAGGAAACTCTTAAACCTATTAAGTCCAGGAAAAAGACCCGAATCTCGCTTGCTGCCAAAAAGCGCCGATTAAACGGAAAAAAGCGTCGAAGCAGGCTTAAACAGGAACGTGCAAAACTTACTGTTGGGGACGAATAAATTCCAATCGATTAGTCCGAATGTTTGGAGTGTACCGCCATCATTCCTATGCGAAAATGGTACTTATACATAGTGAGATGCCGTCATGGCAGTTTGTATACAGGTATTGCCACTGATGTTGAACGCAGATTTGCTGAACATCAAGCAAATACGGGGTCAAAGTATCTTCGTGGAAGGGGACCCTTGAAGCTTGTTTTCAAAAAACAGATTGGAAAAAGAGATTTGGCCTTGAAAGCTGAGGGGTTGGTTAAGAAACTGCCCAAACTGAAGAAGGAAAAAATCGTTAATATGGACGCTGGTATTGAGGAGCTTCTCGGAAATGTTAGCCACTGAATGACAGTAACCCTCCGAGATGTGCAAACCATGTTTTAACTGGGATGACGCTTGGAGCTTGATTCAAGAGCATAAGGGAAACTATAATTTGAAATAAGCCAATACTCTTTAAAAGGTTGTGTGCAATATTATTAGGATACCTTCTCTAGGCCGCTCAAACATTGTTCAAGATATTTTGGTATGTCAATTTTCTCTTCTACTTTTTCAACTTCGAACACTTCCCCGCGAATGGTGGGGCGGTTTGGCACCCCTTTGCATGGAACTGATGCGATGGTGGCGATTGGCATCGTTCCTATGCGGCTGGCCAGGGTGACGACTTCATCCTTATCAAACCCGAAGAGGGGTCGATGCACCGGCATCATTACGGCACTGTCGAGCACTCTGAGGTTCTTGGCTGTTTGGCTGGCCTGTTCGCCGAGTATTTCCCCGGTCACGATACCTTGGCAGTCATGAAGAAAGCAGATCTGTTCGGCCACTCGATACATAAAACGCTTGCAAAGCAGACAAGTGATGCCTTTTTGGGACCCGTGTTGAATAAACGTATCCAGCACAGATTGATATGAAGCGACATAGACGGTCGGCGCTTTGAGGGCCCCTTTTGTATATTCAACCAAAACCTTAATGTTTTCCAACGCCTTTTCTCTTACAGCAGAGGCATATGCCTTGGAGCCTTTGTTGTCATTATCAGGATCCATGACAACAAAAACCGGGACAGCGCCGCGCCGCATTGCCAGCCAGGCCGCGGTCGGCGAATCCAAACCGCCGCTAACCAGTGCGACCAGTTGATTTTCCAAACCCAGCGGAAAGCCTCCGGGGGATTTAATCCGCTCTGCCGATATGAAAGCGTGATCCTTATAAACCTCTATCTCTGGCTTGCTCTCAATTTCGCCGCCCCAAGGGCCCATTTTCCATTTTGGCCCTTTTTTGAAACGAGGCCTTGAGAATTCTTTTTGCAACCCGTTGTTTAGAGCTATCTTATTACATAAGCTGGTGATGTCTTGTTTTAGAGAGGGAATATCTAATTTCGGATTCTTTATTGCGCGCACTGCGATTTTGAAACTGCCGGGGCCGATTCCGTGTGCCACCATCAGCTTGGCCGCTACCGAGACAACAGCGGTTTTATCGCGAACTGAGGTGCGAAAACAGGGTGAAATGGAAGAGATCCCAAATGTTCGTCCGACAACTGCAATTAATAAATCGACATCCGTGTCTTGTTGCTTTTTAAAATAGATATAAAGACGACCTTGACGAGTAAAAAACCTGATGCGGTCGAGAAGATCCGGCCCTTCTGAGGCCGTTAATGCCCGCTTGATGTTATTATGAATAAGATCTTCAATATACTCCTGCGACTGGGTGGACTTTACCCCGAACTCACCGGTATATCTGACCAAAATGCAGTTATAAATCATTTAATTAATATACTTTCAACGGTTATAAAATGACTTGCGATTGCTGTAAGTGCCATGTATTTTTGAAAAGAAAAGATTTGGAAACCAAAGCATGCCCTCGAATCCTTGACCCCTTAAATCCTTTGAAAATCACCAACTCTTTTAAAGATGACCCGGATTTAGGATATCATATCTGATGGTTGTCAGGTCAATTAAAATATGGTCATCCATTGCGCCAAGCCATAAAGTGGTGAATGAGGGTCGGGCCACGCTAAGTGTCTGAAAAAATACGGGGAAAAAGCTCCAAGAATAGCCGTTTTTTGGTCTTAAACATACCATTTTGGGTGCAAAATAACAGCTCTAAGGATTTTTTTAAAAATTATATTAGCTTAAAAGGTCCTTTTTGGGGTCAAAAAGA
>JAUVVL010000094.1 GCA_030604635.1 Desulfobacteraceae bacterium | reverse complement strand
TACGGGGCAGGCACGAATACATTGAGTATTTTGAGGATAAAGCTAAAGCTTCACTTCGTGCAAAATGTTGAGCCTGACATCCCGCCAATGGCGGGAGGCAAAAGGGGGCGTTTTGCAAAGGTCTCTTAAGGTTATGCCTTCCAGAGATCTACGTCGATAAGGCCGAGCTTAGCAGCATAGCGGATCAATTCTATGGTACTGTGAAGGCCAAGCTTGTTCATAATATTGGAGCGGTGGTTCTCTACGGTCTTGGGGCTGATGAAAAGTTTTGATGCAACCTCTTTGCTGGAAAGCCCTTCGGCCAACAGGCGCATGACTTCTTGCTCTCGCGGGGTCAAAGTTCCGTAATCAGCATCAGTGATCCTTGCCTCTTTTACCGGTGTTTTCATAAGATTTTCAACAACCGCATGTGAGACGGAGCTGTCCAGGAAATAATCACCGTTTGCAACTGATTCAAGTCCTTGCAGGAGCCTTTCGGAGGCTGATTCCTTGACCACATATCCTGTTGCCCCGGCCTGAAATGCCTCAGCAATATAATTAATTTTAGAATGCATGCTGACAATCATGATCCGTGTATGAGACAAAAGACTTCTTATTTCGCGTGTCAGTTGAATGCCGCTTTGATCCGGCAGGGATATGTCCACCACAGCCAGATCAGGTTTGAGCTTTTTGGCCTTTCGAAGTCCTTCTTGTCCGGTTCCGGCTTCCCCGACCACTTCAAAAAGGGCCTTGCGCCCGATTATCGTCTTGAGTCCTTCCCTGAAAAGAGGGTGGTCATCGATGATCAATATGGTTTTCTTTTGAGCCACTGTTCTTCTCCTTTTATCTTTCTCTATCTGTAACTCTGGAACAATTATCGTATCCGTTCTTGGTGTCATTTAATGCTCTGAACATGTACCAATTATCGATCATTTCTCTTCTTATAGGGAACCTCTATAAAGATTTTTGTGCCTTCTGTTGGACGCGATTTAATCCTCATTTTACCTTCAAGCAGACTAACTCTTTCATCCATGCTCCGAAGTCCCATCCGTTTCTCATTCGAAGCCGCGACCAACCTGTCCTCGACATTAAATCCTTTACCATCGTCCTCAATACGAAGGATAATGTTAGGGAAAGAGGCGACCAACCTGATGGCCACCTGCCTGGCATCGGCATGCTTATTGATGTTGATAAGACCTTCTTGGACCAGGCGGTACAGGTTGATCTCGGTATCAAAATCGAGTCTTAAGTCGTCCATACCGGCGGAATTGAAGTCCACACTCAGTCCGGTTTTTTCAGAAAAATCTTCGCAATACTGAAAAATGGTTCTGGCCAGACCCAGTTGATCCAGACTTGGGGGCCGCAAATCATAAGCCAGATCGCGAACAGCCATGATTGATCCGTGAAGTATTTTGGTGAACTCTGAAATCCTCTGCCTTATCCCAGGGTGAACTTCCGGGTAGTCATCAAAGAGGGTATCAAAACCGATTATTAGCATGGAAAGGTCTTGCCCGATGCGGTCGTGCAGTTCACGGGAAATCATCTGATGCTCATTTTCATGGGCCTTTATCAATTGTTGAGTAAGGGCATGAATATGTTCTTCGGTCCGTTTCTGGTCAGTGATGTCACGAGAGAAAACAGCTACTCGTGTTATTTCCCCCCGAGAATCGTAAACAGGATAGATGTTGGTGTCATTCCAGATCCCTTGCCTTTCGTCTACCATGCGGAGCGGTTTGCCTGACTCAAACACCCTTTTAACATTTGCCTTTCTTTGTCCGGTGACCTCGGGTGGAAACAGATCCCAAATACACGAACCCTGTATTTCATCCGTGCTCTTCTGAAACCACTGAACATAAGTATTGTTGACATCAAGAATCATACCTTGGTTATCCAGTAGGACCACGGCATCAGTCGCGGCGTTCAAAAGGGCTCTTGCCATCTCCTCACTTTCGTTTAATGCCTCCTCGGCCTCCTTGCGCACGGTAATATCAAAAAAAACACCATTCACATATTCAACCTTTCCCTTGTTATCACAAACTATCTGCCCTCTTTCTTGAATCCAATGGATGCTCCCAGCCTTGGATTTGATCCTATATTCCCTAACATATGACTTGTCTGTTTTTAGAGCCCGGATAAAACTTTCCCTTGCAGTTTCAAAATCTTCCTTAACAATTATATCAGACCATTTAATTCTTCGGGAATTATATTCATCAACATCATAGCCGGTTAATAATTCAATCTTTCTATCAAAGAACTCAACAGACCAGTCTTTATATCCTTTGTATACAATACTTGGGATATTCTTTACTAAAAATCTGTATTTCTCTCCACTTTCAAGGAGTGCCTTCTCGGACCGCTTGTGCTTAACGGCTTCTTTTTCTAACTCATCAACTCTTTGTTTTAATTCATCATAAGTTGGGCTTCTGGACATTAGAAAATCCTCCAGATCAGTTTTCAATCAGACCGCCCATATGACGAGAATCACACAAGGGTAGAGAAGCTTGTTTGGAACTTAAAACGATAGTTTGTCTGAATGTTTACCCGAAGTTGTTTCAAATTATTGAAGAGAATAACAATTTATTGTAACATTTTAGCCCTTTAAAAACATTGCCGCATTCAGGTAATCTGGTTTTAAACCGTGTCAAACTCGTGCCCCACTTCAAAACCGTATCATCTGAATGCTTGTGGAACACTTTTTTAAAAAAAAGCTAAATTAATACACAAAATTAATCATTCTTACCATGTTACAGACGGTATGTATCACATTCTTTCTACAATATTCAAATGTTATTGTGCATTATTGCAAATTCTCAACAAATTGTTGGAGCCACTGGTGATAAGTTGTTGGGGCAAATGGAAAGAAGGCAAAAAAAAGGGCAGTTCTTCATAATGAATGAACCACCCTCAAAGCGCAATTAAATGTAGCCTCCCACGCTTTTATTAAATTACAGATTTATAATTTAAATCCATTATTATTTTTATCGTAAAAAATGTCCATAAGATAAAAGGTTCATTTTTATAGGGGAAAATCCTATCTCATAGGGATTTTTCCCAGGCGTCAACCATAACGGGAATCCCGAATTTCTCATGAATTTATCGGGGATTCCACAGGGCGAGACTGATTCGCCCACAGCTTCTGAATAAAAAAAGCAGAAGTCTTAAACAGACCCTGCCTTTTTTGACAAACAATTAGTTCTACTTTGTTACATTTCGGGAAAAGCATCAGTGAGCCTCGATGGTGATCAGACGCAGGAAGTGTCACTGTTTGAGTGTATTAGTGAGCGTTATGAAAAAGCAGCACACAGAAAAGCCTTGAGTTTGTGCCTATAGAAACCGGTCCTGCCAGTAACATGGTGAGACCTTTGCAAAACGCCCCCTTTTGCCCGATTTCTGTGCCTGCCCCGTGAAATGCGAAGCTTATTTCTCGGGTCAGGCTCAAATTTTGCACGAAGTGAAGCTTTAGCTTTATCCTCAAAATACTCAATGTATTCGTGCCTGCCCCGTAGGTTCGGAAGATCGTACTGGGGTGGTTAAAATTTTCGCCTTCCTTGAACTTGAATCCCGCTTTAGCGGGAAGCATTTTTCAAAGGTCTCATGGTTTTACAGGATTGGCTCCTGCTTTTTCATTACGCCCACTTATGCGCGAGTTTGCCACGACCGGAGTCTGATTATCATCGAGGCGGGCGCTCTTGTTTGCACGATTTTTCAAATCTGACAAAGTAGAATTAGATATATACTTTATTTTACCGCATCCTTCAGAGCCTTTCCTGGAACGAACTTTGGGACCGTCTTTGCCGCGATATTGATTACCTCGCCAGTCTGTGGATTCCTGCCTTTTCTGGCTTGTCTTTCACTTACCTTAAAACTTCCAAAACCAATGATTTGAACTGTTTCCTTTTTTTTCAAAGCCTTAGTTATCTCTGAAAAAATGCGATCCACAGCCGCCTGAGCCTCTTTCTTGGTCTCGACAATCTTTGCTATCTCATTGATTAAATCGCCTTTGTTCATTCTCAATCCTCCTGTTGCAATTATCAAATATAAAATATTTATAGACCAATAAGGCCATAAGCAGGTTATGAAACTACATGAATTAATAATGCATTTTTGTCGTATACATTCAATAACAATGCAGGTCAAGGATTTATTGAATAAATTTGATAGTTTCGTAAAAAGTCTATTCTGCTCACTTGGGTGAGCAAAAGGCTTTTTACGAGTTCATCAAATTTAACTCTTTTCAGGAATATCGTCCAGGTGAGCAAAATAGATATGTAGCGAAACTGCTGTAATTACAGATAGTTAGACGGGATTAGTCGAAATCACAATTTTTCCAGCAAGTCACAAAGCAGCCGGACGCCAAAACCTGTTCCGCCGGCACCGCAGTATGCAGATTCCTTTTTGGCGTATGCCGGACCTGCAATATCGATATGTGCCCAGCGGATATCACCAACAAATTCCGAAAGGAACAACGCGGCGGTGATGGCGCCGCCATAACGTGTGCTGCTCACATTATTCAGATCAGCGAAATCGCTTTTGAGCAGTTCTTTATAATCCTCAGGCAGCGGCATTCGCCAGCAGCGCTCATGGGTCTTTTCACCGGATAAAATAATATCTTCAGCCAATTTGTCATCAAAAGAAAAAGTCCCTGCGATCTTTTCGCCCAGAGCCACAACACAAGCCCCGGTCAGTGTTGCCAAATCTATGAGGGTTTGGGTTTTATATTTCTTAACCACATATGAGATAGCATCTATCAATATCAATCTACCCTCGGCATCTGTATTGCCAATTTCCACGGTTTTTCCATCATAACTTTTGATAATATCTCCCGGGCGGGATGCATTGCCAGACGGCATATTTTCAACAACAGGGATGATGCCGACAACTTTTATCTTTGATTTAAGCTTTGCGACTGTTATCAGCGTTGCTGCAACTGCCGCCGCACCGGACATATCCATCTTCATCTCCACAAGAGATGCCGAAGGCTTCAGGTTGATACCTCCCGAGTCAAAGGTTACTCCTTTTCCCACAAGCGCAACTGTTTTCTTGGCCCCCTTTGGATTATACTCCAGAACCACCATCCTGGGCTTGCTCAGGCTGCCGGCTGCAACTGCCAGTATTGCCCCGAATTTTTTCAGTTTAAGCTCTTTTTCGTCCAACACGGTGACCTTAAGGTTTTCTTTTCTGGAAAGCGTTACGATAGATCTTGTGAAATGTTCGGGTCTTTTGTGGTTAGGCGGAGTACTGACCCATTCTCTCGCAAGAATAGTTCCTTGACAAACAGCTGCAACACGTGACGATAATCTGCTGTATTTTCTGGCTTCATCAGGTTTTACAAGAAGGTTGATTTTCTTAAGCGGTTTATGCTTTTTCTCTTTTTTGTATTTATCAAAGAGATGATTCCTAAGGCAGGCGCCTTCCATCAGGGCTTCAAGAACAAACGGCATGTCAATTTTGATTTTCTTGGGCGAAGGAACGGCGATCAAAATCTCTGAAAGATTTTTTTTGATTACTCCATTTACGGCCTTACCGGCCATGGCGCGCAATGCCTCCATATCGACTTTTTCAAGTTTCCCGAGTCCCAGAAAAATCACTCTCACCGCTTTAACCTCGGGCAGATTGTAAAAAGCTACCTCGTCACCTTTATCACCTTTAAACTCTTTGATTTTCTTTGCTTTTCTGATAAGAGAAGATATGGTTTTGTCATCATGAATATCCTTATCCTCACAGACGGGGATAACCAATGACTCTATTTTTTCTTTTTTTAAATCAACCGATGATAAATGTAACATGTTTAGCATCTCCTTTCCGAACGGAAATGGTTTGTCCCGGATTTCTCATCCTACTTGAAGCGGGATTCATTTGCATCAGGGGTGAAGCTACATAAATTCTTCATGATAAATTCGGATTGGGTGAAAAAGGTTGATAATATCATATAGCTTCTGTCAATATAGTCAATGAGATTATCTTGACAACTGGGGTGTGGTATGCGGATTGTTACCAGACCGGATTTTGACGGCGTTGTATGCGCTGTGCTTCTTTATGAAGCGAAAAAAATAAAAGAACCGGTGAAATGGGTTCAGCCAAATGACATGCAAAGAGGACTGGTTGATGTTCATGAAGGTGACATTATTGCGAACTTACCTTATGATAAAAGGTGCTCGTTGTGGTTTGATCATCATTATACCAACAGAACCGACAAACCGTTTAAAGGCGCTTTTAAGGTCGCCCCTTCAGCGGCAGGCGTCATTTATGAATATTATAAAGACAGATTTCAGCGTGATTACAGCGAATTAATCAGAGAAACCGATAAAATCGATTCGGCTGATTTGTCTTTGGATGAGGTTCTTTGTCCTGAAAAGTACTCTTATGTGTTGCTTTCAATGACGATTTCAAACCAGGAAGAAGCTGACGAACAGTATTGGAACAGGCTCATTGACTTGCTCAGAAAGTTTGAAATTGACAAAGTTCTTGATGATCCTGAAGTGAAAGAACAATGTAAGGCGGTTATTAAACAGAATAAGCAATATAAAGGAATTTTAATAGAAAATACAAAGTTAAAAGAACACGTATCGATTACAGATTTTCGTTCATTCGATAAGACACCGATTGGAAATCGCTTTTTGGTCTATTCGTTGTTTCCCGAGGCGGTTGTGAGCGTAAAAATTCATTATGAGAATGACGCAAAAGAAAAGGTTTCCGTTAGTGTAGGGCATAATATTTTCAATCAAAATTGTAATGTCAATGTTGGGCTGATGCTTTCAAGGTTTGAAGGCGGCGGACACCGTAGCGCAGGGTCATGTACTTTTCATGCCAGTAAAGCAGATATTTATATCCCCGAAATTCTTGATATTTTGTTAAAGAATGAAAAAAATGAAGATTGATTGTTTTCCTTTTCTGTAATAGTTTAGCCACAAAGACACGAAGACACTAAAATTATAATATAATTCTTTAAATGCCATTTAATTTGAGGTGCGATAAAATTGAATAAAAACCAAAACATTTGCCTGTCAATTTTATATGGATTATTCTATTTTTGAAAATGTTTATAATTCATACCCCTTCTTTGTGGCTTAGTGGCTGAACTGTTTTCTTTTTCTTATTTTTTGACCAGATTTTTAAGATATGAAATTGTTTTCCAGGAAAAGGTCTCATGGTGGCAGGGAAATATGGCGTTGTTTGTAAATATCGGATCTGATTCAAGATTGTATCGGGAGGAAGCAACAGACCTCTTCCACAGTACCGTGTGGGGGATCGGGGTATAATGGGCCAGGATTGGTGTGATTCCGTTTTGTTTTACCGTTTTGATAGAATCTTCAATCGATTTTATTTTTTGCCCGGGTAGACCCGTAAGCAGGTATGCTCCGATCAGATTCTTATTAAAACCCGCATCCTTCAGACAGGCAACAGCCCGTTTAAATTCAGCAGCTGTTACCTTTTGGTCTATTGCTTCTCTATTTTCAAATGCTACGGTTTCAAGCCCAAGGCGCAACGTTTTGAAGCCTGCTTGAAACATCAAGCGGGCGGTCTGTCTTGAAATCTCGCGAATGTGAACCGCATTGGGTGTGTGAAAACGGACCTTAAATTTCGCACTTATTATTTCTTTAAGCATGGGGACGGCATGGTTTTCTGCATCCACAAGAAGGGCATCATCGTAAAACACAAAATCCTTAACGCTGTATTTTTCATGCCAGTACCTTATCTCTTCCACAACAGATTCGGGACTGCGGACCATTCTTTTTGGATTCAAAAAATAGGATGCGCAGTATTTGCAGGCAAAGGGGCATCCTCTTGAAGTCAGTAGCGGAACGTAGGCAATTTTCCTTTGAAGCTCAAATGCAGGATAAGGGTAGGTGCCAAGATCATCAGGGTCAAACTTCGTGGGCATCGAAAAACCGGTGAAATCCCCGGCAAGCTCGAGGATGTTCTCTTCGCCGGGTCCGGTCTCCACCCTGTCTGCGCCGGAATGATTTGCAGCATGGTCATGGCAAAGGCTTGCATATATACCCCCCAGAACGATCGGAACGTCCGGAAAAATTTCTCTTATAACACTTATGGTTTCCTGCACGCCCGGATACCAGTATGTCATCAGAGAAGTCACTAACACAAGATCAGGCCTTGATGTGGACCGAAGGTCTTCCCGGAACCATTTTTTTCTGATTCCGTACCTGGAAAAGTTCCGTGGTACATCTTCAAGCCCCCGGGGTTTTGGAATTCGGGTTTTGAGGTAGGGCCCGCGACCGTCTCTGGCATATGGATTTGTTTGAGGACCACCTGGATGAAAGCGATCCAGGCAGTCAATGTAGGTAACGTTATATCCATGATTCCCGAGTATTGACGCGAGTGCTAGAAGTCCCAGGGGCTTGGCCCAGAAGTCATAAGCAGCAAAGTCATGTATCCAGGGATTTACCAGAAGAATATTTGGTGTGTCGCGTTTCACAAGGGTATTATTTGATGGTTTCGTAAAAAGTCAAAACTTGCTGAATTATTCAATTTTACGCATTCATAATGTCTTTAAATAATTCGCAATTCCTTAATCCCTAAATTCCTTAATCCATGTAAAAAGGACTTTTTACATTGGCATCATAATTGTCGGCTGAAAGTTCTGATTTTTAAAAATCTTTATGAATTACTTGCATCAGCACTGATTTTTCACTCCAAACAAATAACAGAAAATTTTAGGGTTTGTGCCACAAAGCATCCTATTTTTCAACGACTATTATCTATAGAGGCAAATTATCTAATTTTTGTATATCATTATCTGAATATCATTCATTTATTTCGCAACGTATTATATGTAAAGTATTTTCTATTAATCAAGAGAAAATAATCATAAGTTGAATCCTGGTTAGGAGCTTGGAAAGAAAAAAGGGAAATGCCGGTGGCAGCATTCCCCTTCCTGTTGGTAGGCGTCAGATAATCGCCACTTTTTGCATGGTCTTGACAGTTTTACTGGGTCGTTCATTGACCTACAGGATATCAAGGTCTTACGGCGATATCCTTTTCCCTCGGGCAAACTTTATTATTCGGCATCCAGCCGGCATACTTAAACACCTCATGTTCCGCCATTAAATCCTATGGTGACGTTGTTCCGGTCCACAATGACCGGAACCTTGCGCACGCCCTCAGAATATTTAAGCATGGTTTTCAGATGGTCAGCATCAGACCGAACGTCAAAATATTGCACCTCCAGCCCCTTTTTTTTAAAAGCTTCACGAGCCGAATTTGTATAGGGTCAGGTATCTTTCCCATAGATTAGTATTTTATCTGTCATTGTTCATTCCTCCTTGTTTTGGAAATAATGCCCGGATAAGAAAAAGACAACTTTTTATAATTTCAAGATATTGCAAGTGAAAGTTAAAAAATCCTAACAATTATTTAGTGTTTTGTCAATGATTACACCTCAATTGAGTTTACAGATTGACAAATACAATAGGGATTGATAAATTTTTATTAAGCAAATAGATTTTTTATAACATTTTAGCCCTTTGAAAACATTATCGCATTCAGGTAATCCGGTTTTAAACCGTGTCAAACTCGTGACCCCCTTTAAAACCGGATCACCTGAATGCTTGTGGAACGCGTTTTTCAAAAAGCTAAATTAATACCATTTTTCATCTTTTTTTACTGATTTCGATCTGAAAACTCATAGGAGTCATGTGGGGTGTCCGGGCAGCACGGATAGCACAGATATAATATCAAAGACATTATTACCATGAGAAAATCGGCCAACCGACTTTCAAAGGATGTTGTTATCACAAACGAACTTGGCCTACACGCAAGATCAGCAGCCCGGATCGCAAAGCTCGCCCAGAACGGGAAATCGAAAATCTGGATCATTAAGGACGGAGCAAAGGCGGATGCTACCAGCATTATTGATATCCTTACCCTTGTCTGTGAAAAAGGTTCAAAAATAACATTAAAAATTGACGATCAATCGGATCTTGAAATTTTAAACGATCTTGTGCAGCTAGTTGAAAGCGGTTTTGGAGAATAACCAGGCATGTTAAACACAAACGAAAGGGAAATACAACTCCAAGGCATAAGTGGTTCTCCGGGTATTTGCATCGGAAAGGCATACCTGGTCGGCAGAGAAGGTGTGGATGTTGTGGAGAAATATTTTATAAGTGAAGAGAATTTGAAAAAAGAGACAAAACGTTTCAAGAAGGCCGTAAAAAAATCAAAAGATGAGCTGTTTTCAATAATTGAACAAACACCCAAAAAATTGCGTCCGCATGACTCCATTCTTGAAGCCCAGATGTTGCTGTTCAAAGACAAGATGCTATATGGCGAAACTATTAAAACCATTGAAAAGGAACTGGTAAATGCTGAATGGGCACTCAAGAAAGTGGTATCGAACGTAAAATCGATATTTGACGATATGACAGACACCTATTTGCAGGGGCGGGCTGCCGATATTATACATGTATCCGAGAGTATCATGCAGAACCTGGTTGGGGCGGAAAAGGAGGATATTGCTGCTATTGAAAAACGGGTCATACTTGTTGCCGTCGACCTTTCACCAGCAGAAACCAGCCAGATACAACTGGAAAAGATAATGGGATTTGTAACCGATCGTGGCGGCAAGACATCTCATACGGGCATCATCGCCCGAACCCTTGAAATTCCTGCTGTTCTGGGCCTTGATAATGCAAGCCGTATAATAAAAAACGATGACATCATCATTGTAGATGGTACTGCCGGCATCGTTATTATTAATCCCACTGACCAGACACTGATACAGTTCGAAGAACGTAAGCATAGATACGAAGTATATAATGCTGGTATTACCCGGGACAGCCATCTTCCGGCTGAAACAGTGGATGGTGTCCTTTTCCAGGTTATGGGCAATATCGAGCTTCCCGAAGAGGTCGTATCGGTTATCGCCCATGGCGGAGATGGTATCGGCCTTTATCGAACAGAGTTCCAATATTTTAACCGGCCTGATTTTCCCAGTGAGCATGAGCTTTTTGATAAATACAAGGATGTGGTCGAGGTAATGGCGCCAAGGCCGGTAACGATTCGAACCATAGACATTAACGCCGATAAAGCGATTTCCTATGCTTCGGATTCAGATGAGACCAACCCTGTTCTCGGGCTTCGCGGCATCAGGTACTGCCTGCAAAAACCGGATGTTTTCATGACCCAGCTCCAGGCCATACTAAGGGCCTCTGCATTCGGCAATGTCAGGGTTATGTTTCCCATGATATCATGCTATGATGAAGTTCGTCATGCAAAAAGGATGTTAAACGAGGCTGCCGAATCCCTGGACAAGGAAGGTGTAGACTTTGACAAAAACATCGAAGTCGGGATCATGATAGAGGTTCCTTCGGCAGTGATCTTGGCAGATGTTATGGCGAAAGATGTTGACTTCTTCAGTATCGGCACAAATGATCTGATCCAGTATTCCCTTGCGGTGGACAGGGGCAACACACAGGTTGCGTATCTCTATCAGCCGCTCAATCCTGCTATTATCCGGATGATTAAACATGTTGCCGATGTAGCAAGGGACCACGGTCTGAAGATCTCCATATGTGGTCAGATGGCAGGCGATCCTGTTAATATGACGATACTTTTAGGGTTGGGGATAGACAGATTTAGTATGAATCCTCAGTCAATACCGATAATTAAAAGTATAATAAGATTGCTTAATGTTGAAGATGCCAGACTCTTTATTAAGGAAGTTCTTAAAGAGACTACCGACACAGGTGTCATGGAACTGGTGCTGAATACTTTCGGCAGTATTCTATTTGATATAGGATATACCGAATTATAATCTCTCCATCCTAACACGGATATTTCACAAGCAAGCATAGAATAACCTCTCGAACGGATGCAAAAAATAGCTTTTGCATATATAGGAGAAAACAGCATTTGAGCACGAACCATATAAAAATTGTAACTGTAAACAGAAAAGCCAAATATAACTATTTTATCGAAGATACATACGAGGCAGGGATGGTCCTTTTGGGAACCGAAGTCAAATCACTCAGGCTCGGCCGCGCAAATCTTAAGGATTCCTATGCCAGAATCAAACAAGGTGAAGTGTTTGTTCACCAGATGCACATCGGGGTTTATCCCTTTGCCTCTTATGAAAATCATGATCCCTTAAGAAAAAGAAAACTCCTTTTGCACAAGTATGAAATCAAGAAGCTGTATGGCAAGGTCAATGAAAAAGGGTTTTCCCTGATACCATTAAGGGTTTATTTCCAAAACGGAAAGGCCAAAATGACCATTGCCATTGTCAAGGGTAAACGCAAATATGATAAGCGGGAGACCATCAGACGGCGCGACGAAAAAAGGGATCTGGAGAGGACCAAGAAGGAATACAAATAAGAGCTCATAGCTGATATCAAACTGAAACTTTAAAAATCATAACATTTTAGCCCTTTGAAAACATTATCGCATTCAGATAATCCGGTTTTAAACCGTGTCAAACTCGTGCATAAGTGAGCGTAAAGAAAGAACAGATGCTATCCTGTATATAAAAGCCGATTAAATGCGCATATTATTTAACTCACAGGTAAAATTTGCTATTTTGCTG
>JAUVVL010000309.1 GCA_030604635.1 Desulfobacteraceae bacterium | reverse complement strand
TAACCGTTGATTGTTAACCATTATTTATTCAACCCCAGTACTATCCGCCTACGAAGAATTTAAAAGCAAAGGTCCCAAAAAGGGGCGGGTTCCCCAATACTGGGATGGAAAAGCAGCCCAACGAATACTAAAAATTTTAATCTCCAAACCAAATGATTGATCGTTCATTGTTTTCCTAATCATCAAAATTACCTTTACCCATTTCATCCCAAGGACGTTTTGGGTAATTTATCCATTGATTTTTACCCATTTCGTCCCAAGGACGTTTTGGGTAACAAATAACGAATAACCAATTGTAGAATTTCCGAGACGTCCAACTATCCAAGGATGAAAAACGCCCCCTTTTGCGTTAACGCTTAGAGACCTTTTCAAAACGCCCCTTTTACTCAATGACAACCATAATTTCATTTTTTTTCCTTTCTTTGCTTATTGCCATGGTGGCCACACCTTTTGTGAAAAAGTTAGGCCATTGGATCGGCGCCCTGGATTATCCGGACGACCGGAAGATCCACAGCCAGGTTGTCCCAAGATGCGGTGGTTTGGCCATCTACCTGGGGTTTTTCCTGCCGTTTCTGGCGCTATTATTTTACAGAACCTCCGTCACTGAGTTTCTGACCTGGGACAGGATGACCATCGGGCTCATGGCAGGCAGCACTTTTATTTTGCTGGTAGGGCTCTGGGACGATATCCGCGGGCTCAGGGCCTGGATCAAGCTTGTGCTGCAGATTGTGGCGGCCCTTATCGCATGGTGGGCCGGTTTTCGGATAGAAATTATGTACATACCTTTTTTGGGGAGCATTGATTTCGCTTTCTTTAGTCTGCCCATCACCGTGTTCTGGTTCGTTGCAGTGATCAACGCTTTAAATCTTATGGATGGTCTGGACGGGCTGGCTACCGGAATAGCCTTGTTCGCCGCCATCATCCTTGCCTTGGTTTCACTTTTACGGAACAATTTACCGGCCGCCCTGCTCTTCGCCTCCTTTTCCGGAGCATTGTTGGGCTTTTTGCGCTACAACTTCAATCCAGCGTCCATCTTCCTGGGGGATTCGGGCAGCTATTTTGTCGGCTTTATCCTTGCCGCCCTGGGAATCGGGACCTCCCAGAAAAGCTCGGTCACGGTGGCCATCCTGATTCCGGTGATTGCCCTGGGCCTTCCCCTGATAGATATGATCCTTGCCACGTTCCGGCGATTTATTTTCGGTATAAAGATTTTTGCTCCGGACAGAGAGCACCTCCATCACAAGCTCCTCAAGCTTGGCTATACACACCGAAGGGCAACACTGGTTTTCTATGGCATCACTGTAATATTAGGCCTTACGGCCCTGCTCGTGGAAAATCTCAGAGATGACCGGGCAGGCCTGATTTTGGGCGCTCTTGCTCTCCTGTCAGTTCTGGGTATACGCAAACTGGGCTACCTGGAATATTTCACCACCGACAAGATACTGGGCTGGTTTGCGGATGTTACCGATGAAGCCGGTATCAGTCATGGCCGTAGAACGTTTTTGAGCGATCAGGTGGCCATTTCCGAGTGCGATAACATTTTCCAGTTCTGGAGCCGGATAACCAATACAACGGAAAAGATCAATCTATGTTCGGCTTCAATGGAGCTCAACCCTGAATCCTTTGGCGGCTGTTCCTTGCTTAACTTCACCTGGGAAAACGGAATTAAGAAGCATGACAGGACAGGGGACCGTTGTCTTCGAATAGAACTCCCTCTCACGTCCAATGGCACATACTTTGGCACCTTGCACTTGAAAAAATCCTCTAACCAGGAAAATGACGACCGGTTGGTGTTAAGGAGGGTCGAGCACTTGCGCAGGACCGTCGCCAATACCCTGGAAAGCCTCGCTGAGAAATCCCGCTCCTGCCCCGAGGTCTTGCAGGACCGGCGCCGCACCCACAGCAACCCGGGCGAGCTTGCAGTGGTTTTAATTCAATTACTTCAGGGAGTCTGCCCACATCATTATATACGGAATTCTTACATTTTTGATGTGGTACAGCTTTCCCAAGCTTGACAAAAATTTATCCAAGAAGATTGTTATTTGCGGGTTTCTGGCAATTCTTTTTGCAGTCAGCGATGAATTTCACCAGGGATTTGTTCCGGGCCGGAGCGGTAATGCGAAAGGCGTGCTCTTTGATTTTATCGGTATTGCTGTCGTAATAACATGGCTTTCCCGGATTTCTCATGAAGAATTTATTAAGGTTTTGAAAAAACAAAAAGCCGGTTTAAAAACAAGCGATTAAAGAAAAGCTGGTAAGGGTTGATCCTGTCTGATAAAAGTTAATCAAGGCTGAGAATATGGAAACTTCTTCTTGAAACTGCAGAAGAAGTATTAAGACCTGAAAGGCTATTAAATGGAATCGATGTCCAAAATTGACATGACATAAATGTGCTTATCCAATGGGTAAGATTTTCGGCCTGGATATATTATATAGATCTGATCAAGCTTGAGGTCATCAGTAGCTATCAGCATGGATTTTGTAATCTTGGGAGCATCTGTGTATTTGATTTCAAAGCCCAGACGTTTTCCATCCTTAAAGACTAGCAGGTCGAGTTCCGCTCCAGCATGGGTCGCCCAAAAGTATACATCTTGTTTTTCTGTTATTGCCAATACCTGCTCGATGGCAAATCCTTCCCATGAAGCTCCCAGTTTCGGGTGCATGAGTATCCCATCAGTTTTAGGGAGAGATAAAAGAGTATGAAGCAGTCCACTATCCCTTATGTATACTTTTGGAGACTTAACTTGACGTTTCTTTAGATTTTCATGCCAGGGTTGGAGTTGCCTAATAACAAATGCTCCGGAGAGTATGTCTAGATAGCGCCTTGCTGTTGCTTCTGATCTACCGATAGAACGAGCAAATTCCGATGCATTCCAAACTTGCCCGTGGTAATGGGCAATCATTGTCCAAAAACGGCGGAGTGTCAAAGATGGAATTGAGATGCCGAGTTGTGGTATATCCCTTTCGAGAAAAGTTTTTATGAAATCGTTACGCCAACGGTAGCTTGTTTTATCGCTTGGTGCTAAGTAAGACCTTGGAAAACTTCCCCGAGACCACAAGATGGAGAAATTTTCTAATCCTACCTCACGGACATCAAATCCTGACATATCGACGAACGCCAAACGCCCTGCAAGAGACTCGGATACACCTCTGACCAGATGTGGTGATGCGCTTCCAAGCAACAGAAACTTGGCCTCAGTTTGAGGACGGTCTACAAGCACTCTTAGAATCTCGAACAGATCTGGTTTTCGTTGTACTTCGTCAATAATGATTAAGCCGGACAAATCCCCAAGTGCAAGCAGGGGAGAGGACAAGCGCGACAAATCGACAGGATCTTCAAGATCAAAGTATTCACATTTTCGTTGTCTTGAAATAACTCGTGAAAGAGTCGTTTTACCACACTGACGCGGTCCCAGCATAGCCACAACTGGATTGTGTCTCAATGCGGTCTCAATCCTGCTGATGTAATGAGGTCTATCAATCATTGATTAACAATATCATTGAAAATCCATATGTCAAGTTATTATTTTCAAAGAAAGGCCGGATTTAAACCATGCTCGCCTATGCCGATGATTTGTCATATGAGGATGAGACCTTTGCAAAACGCCCCCTTTTGCCCAATTTCTGTGCCTACTCCGTGAAATGCGAAGCTTATTTCTCTGGGGTCAGGCTCAACATTTTGCACGAAGTGAAGCTTTAGCTTTATCCTCAAAATACTCAATGTATTCGTGCCTGCCCCGTAGGTCCGGAAGATCGTACGGGGTGGTTAAAATTTTCGCCTTCCTT
>JAUVVL010000185.1 GCA_030604635.1 Desulfobacteraceae bacterium | reverse complement strand
GCTCAATATCTCGCAGCCGGCGGTCAGTATGAGTGCTCAGCGTGGAGAGCGAATAGCATCAGAAAATGGATATTCACTGATGGATGAATAGAATCTTATTATTTTAGGGCGTCCCGAAAGTCCCTCAATACACAATTGATAACTATCCCAAGGAAGCTCGCGAGGTCTGAATCATAGGAAAAAAGCTAATGAAAAAGGAAATCCCAGAATATGCCTTTAAATATTTGGTGAAGACTCCCCAGGGTGGAACCATTCCAAAGAGTTTTTCTGAAAACGCGTCTCAGAAGGTGCTGCGGTTTCACCGCCAACTTCCGGGCTACAAACCAACGAATCTCGTTCGTTTGAGTAAGCTGGCGCAGTCATGGGGAATCGGAGAGATCTTGGTCAAGGACGAATCAGCGCGGTTTAGCCTCAAGGCTTTCAAAGTGTTGGGAGGCAGTTATGCCGTTGCGCGGCTATTGTGTCAAAAATTGAGGGTAGACATAGAAGATATCGATTATGATTACTTGCTGAGCGATGAAGTACGACAGCGCATCGGCCAGATAACGTTGACCACGGCCACCGATGGTAATCATGGGCGCGGCATTGCCTGGGCTGCGGAACAGTTAAAACAACGAGCGGTTATCTATATGCCCAAAGGGTCGGTGCGTTCCAGAGTGGAGAACATTCGCTCCCATGGAGCCACCGTTGAAGTAACCGATCTTAATTACGACGATGCGGTACGGTTGTCTTGTCGAATGGCTCAAGAAAACGGATGGTATGTAATCCAAGATACTGCCTGGGAGGGTTATACTGAAATTCCGCTCTGGATCATGCGGGGCTATATGACTATGTGTGCAGAGGCTGTGAGCCAGATGTCTCAAAAGGGAATGCGCCCCACCCATGTCTTTGTTCAGGCCGGGGTAGGATCGTTGGCCGGCGCCATGGTCGGCTATCTGGTCAACAAGTTTCAAGACAATCCGCCCCGGTTCATCATCATGGAGCCTAATAATGCGGCCTGCATTCTTGCTTCCGCTGCAGCCGGCGATGGCCTCCCCCACGCCGTTACGGGAGACCTGAACACCATCATGGTCGGTCTGGCCTGCGGTGAGCCAAACCCCATTGCCTGGGACATTTTGCGGGATTTTCCAAGTTGCTACATCAGCTGCGACAACTTCGTGGCTGCCAACGGGATTCGTATTCTGGCCAATCCTCTGAAGGGCGACGATGCTGTGGAAGCTGGGGAGTCAGGATCCGTGGGCATCGGCTTGCTGGATCTATTAGCCAATAACCATGATTTTGGTAAGTTAAAACAAGAACTGAAGATAGGTCTTAATTCCAACTTGCTTTTTTTTAATACAGAGGGTGCAACAGATCCCGAAAACTACCGTGAAATCCTCTGGCACGGGAAATATCCACTTGCTGTGATTTAAATACTACCTTTGAATGGCCATCACTTTTGCATGCTGTAAATTTGGAATGCGAGGACTGCGGCAATAAGCCATCCCCCGAAGGGCTATGGAATAAGGAGACAATATGGTAGAGAACGTGCAAAATCCCATGAATGAACCGCGTTATAGCGGAATACCTACGTTTATGAGAGCTCCTCTCGCAACCAATCTGAACAGTTTGGACATTGCCCTTGTTGGAGTGCCCTATGATGGTGCCGTTGAAGCTAGATCGGGTGCACGTCAAGGTCCAAGGCAGATAAGAGACATGTCGAGTATGATGCGGGCTATCCACCATGTCACGCGAATAAACCCATATAAATTGTGCAGGATAGCTGATGTCGGTGATGTTCATTTCAAACAAATATTTGATGTTGTAGCCAGCCATGCAGATATAACAAGTTTCTATGAGAAACTTCATAAATCTGGAATTGTCCCCTTAAGTGCTGGTGGCGATCACTCAATTACTTTACCGATTATGAGAGCCATTGCAGTAGATTATCCTGTTGGCCTGGTGCATATTGATGCCCATACAGACTGTTGCGATGAGGAGATGAATTTCAAATACAGTCATGGGACTCCCTTCCGAAGAGCTGTCGAGGAAGGACTACTGGAACCAAAGCGAACTATTCAAATAGGGATTCGAGGTGCCCAAAACTCTGATGAATGTTGGGAGTTTGGTCACAAACATGGCATCCGAATTGTGTATATAGAGGAGTTCAATAAGCTTGGAGTTGAAAAAGTAATAACTGAGGCGAGGCGTGTGGTTGGTAAAGGCCCTACCTATGTTTCCTTTGATATTGACAGTATCGACCCCTCGTACGCTCCTGGTACAGGTACACCGGAGATTGGAGGCATAACTACGATAGAGGCACAGGGATTAATACGTGGACTGAGAGGGTTGAACCTTGTTGGTGCAGACGTCGTTGAGGTGTCACCACCATTTGATTCATCCGGTAATACTGCTCTGATCGGGGCAACAATAATGTATGAGATTCTATGTGTTCTTGCAGAGAAAATAAACTCAGACTCTAAATGAAGACTGTCAGAGGCATTGTTCAATCCACTTGGATTAAAGGATCATTATCCTAAACTTGAACTCAGTCTGAGTCCAAAAAGTCAACAATACGATACTAATTGAATATTTATGTAAACTGGAATTCTGTCAAATTTCAGTATAATAAATCTAATCGTTAATTATCTGTTACTCTGGAGATGTGGTCGGGCCACGCTAAGTGTCTGAAAAGTTGGGGGAAAAAGCTCCAAGAATAGCCGTTTTTTGGTCTTGAACATACCATTTTGAATGCAAAATAACAGCTCAAACGGACTTGCGGGTACATTAGTTTATAAATGGGAATTACTGGTTTACGATACTTCGTAAAATAGTCTTGACCAATTTACGATACTTCGTAAAATAGTCTTGACTTTCAGTTTGTTCCTATATAATAATATCGTCATGAAAAGATCATATTCTTCAGTCCTTACCGAACATTTAGGGCAACATCGACAGATGATATTTGTCGTCGGGCCGAGACAGGTAGGAAAAACGACCCTATGCACAGATTTGGCTCGGGAGTATCATTATTTCAATTGGGACAACCAGGATCATCGTGCGTTGATTATCGAAGGGCCAAACAGGGTTGGTGAAGAAATCGGCGTGAGACAATTACGTGAAAAACCCCGGATCATTATTTTTGATGAAATTCACAAGTATTCAAAATGGAAGGATTTTCTCAAGGGCTTTTTTGATGTTTATAGCCCAGGGGTAAGAATCATCGTAACTGGAAGCTCCAGACTGGATGTATTTAAAAGGGGTGGGGATAGTCTTATGGGACGATATTTCCTGTATCATCTTCATCCCATCTCGGTGCGAGAAATTATAGGAACCCGCTTTGCTGGAAATGAGATACAAATTCCCAGGCCAATAGATCCACAGGCGTTTTATTCATTGTATGCTTTTGGTGGTTTCCCCGAACCGTTTCTGAAGTCGAATGTAAGATTCTCAAACCGTTGGAAACGTCTCCGGCAGCAGCAACTATTTACTGAAGACATCAGAGATTTTACGCGAGTCCAGGAAGTACAGCAGATTGAATTGTTAGCCGAAACGCTGAAATATCAGACCGGCCAAATGATCAATTATTCGAATCTTGCTAAAAAAACAAGAGTTTCAGTGGATACTATACGCCGCTGGATAAGGGTTTTGGAATCGTTATATTATTGTTTTACCATACAACCCTGGTTTAGAAATGTGTCGAGGTCTTTGCTTAAACAGCCCAAAATTTACCTTTGGAATTGGTCTCTCCTTACGGATTCCGGCGCAAAGTCAGAAAACTTTGTCGCATCTCATTTATTGAAAGCCGTCCATTGGTGGACCGATAACGGATTTGGCGAATATGGACTGTATTTCCTCCGCGACAAGGACAAGCGTGAGGTGGATTTTCTTGTCACTCGAAATCAAGAGCCATGGTTTATGGTAGAGGTGAAAACAGATGGTGGAAAATCTGTGAGCAAGGATCTGTTTCATTTTCAAAAACAAATCCGCGCACTTCATGCTTTTCAGGCGTCTTTTTCATTAGACTATGTTGACGCGGATTGTTTTTCAACAAAACAACCCACCATTGTTCCTGTAAAGACATTGTTATCTCAATTGGTGTAAAAGAAGGGAGCTGCAGTGTGCGGACTTAGGCTCGGTAGGCGTGGTTTTCCGCCCGGCATAACTCTGGAAAACATTCTCTGGAAGCAGCATCCTCGCAACCGGCGCATCGCAGAGGTGTTTGCCAGATGCGGAATGGTTGAGCGTTCCGGTCAGGGGGCCAACCGAATGTTCGAATTATGCGCCCGCGAGAGCAAACAGCCGCCTGATTACAGTGGAACCGATGACTATGAAGTATTCCTCACGCTATACGGGAAAGTACAGGATCCCCGCTTTTTAACTTTTCTGGAGAAGATCGGCCGTGAGCGTCAAGTGTCTTTCGAAGCCACCGATTTTATCACCCTTGATTTAATCAACAGGGAAGAAAAGCTCCCCCAATGGGCGCGTGATCGGGGACTTCCGGGACGCCCCTCAAATTATAAGTTTCATTGTTTGGAGCCAAATTCTTAAAAGTAACATCAACGCAGGGATTTGGGGACATCCCTTCAGATTTACAGTTTCAGTTGAAGTGTTTTTGTGATAATGTATGATTTATACCAAGAAAGTCGAGAATAGATGCTCCTGGGGCATTGCACCATATAATCGCGAGGGGTATTACTGAAATCCGGTAGTATGCCGATAGCTACGGTGATGAGAAGGCTTCTTACCGGTGTCAGCCTTGCGGTAAGGCGCGGCGAAAAAATACTTTCCGAAAGGAAATATTCGCTAACAGATTTATTAAAACTGCATATCTGAAGGGCGGCCCCCCCAGGATAACCATGTCAAGAAAAAAGTGTTACATCGTGGTAATTTTTAGTGTGATCTTGTTAAAACTTTATTAATACATCCCCTTCTTCTCTTGCTATATAGTAAAACATAAATGCCCAGAACAAAATAAATGATATCTCGAAAGATCCACTGCTCAGGAGCATTGATATATCCGGTTTCTCTTACGGAAAAACAGCCGCAGTTAAATTCATGCCTCCTGACAAAATTGATGGACAATACGATGATAAAGACAAAAAGCATGCTATTGATAATCAGCGCTGCCGACCGAGGATAAATGCCTAAAATCAGAACAAGACCGGAAACTAATTCTACAAATGGCAGAGTAATGGCGATCAGATTTATTAAAACTCCAGGAAAAAGGTCGTACCCATAAATAATTTTTGCAAAATCTGCATGAGAAATAATTTTGTAATAGCTGGCATAAATAAAGGTTATACTAAGAATCCAACGTGATGCCAGTTCTATCCAACTATTGTCCAAGAGATTTTTCAATTGTTTATTCAACCGGATAACCCTCCCCTTCCCAACCTGGATAACCGTCGATAATAAACACTTACATTTAGATATCCATGCTCGTGTTCCCTATCCAGAACGGATATGCATGTATCTTGGCTTGTTCTCAATAATACCTAAATCACTTAGCAGACGACCGTCAAATTGGAAGGGATATTACAAACAGGCAAGTTTTTGTCGATGTTGAGACGTTAAGCGTCTAAGATTTTGATCAGTCTATCTTTTCTTTAGGTAAGCGGAAAATTTTTCATTCCATAGTGAATGATCATATCCAGTGTCCGGGGATGACGGTCTTGCAATATTTGCATCGATTTCCTTCCATGTTGTAGGTCGGGATGAAGTATCCGATGCGTTCAATCAAGAGTTTTTTACATTGATGACAATAGGTGTTATTCCCCTCGGGAAAGGAAACGTTGCCCACATAGACATAGCGGATTCCCTCAGCCATGGCCAGTTCACGGAACCGGATCAGGGTCGAGAGCGGCGTGGTCGGCAAGCGGTCGAGTTTGTATTTGGGGAAAAACCGTAAAAAGTGTAAGGGGTAATCGGGTCCCAGGTTCGAAAGGATCCACTGGCACATCTGTTTGACCATGTCAGCGTTATCGGTATACCCGGGAACCACCAAATTCGTCATTTCAAAGTGGACGCCTTGCTCATGCAACGTTATAAAAGTGTCTAACACCGGCTGCAGCCTGCCGCCGTTTAATTTGCGATAGATGGCATCACTGAGCGATTTTAGGTTGACATTGGCGCCATCCAACACCTTACATAGTTCCAACAGGGGTTCTCGGTTGATGTAACCGTTTGAAATCCATAAATTATGCAACCCATTGTCACGGCCCAGACGGGCCGTATCAATCATGTATTCAAAAAAGATGATGGGCTCGGAATAGGTGTAGGCGATTGATGGCGTCCCAGCTCGCTGAGCCGCCTTAACTACATCCAAAGGAAAGAACTCGTAATTCCTGACCTCATGAGGCTTGGCCTGGGAGATTTCCCAGTTTTGACAATTCAAACAGCGAAAATTACAACCGGCGGTGGCGATGGAAAAGACTTTTGAACGAGGTTTGAAATGAAAAAGCGGCTTTTTTTCAATAGGATCGATATTCACACTGCACGGGTTGCCATAAACCAAACTGTACAGGGTACCGTCCATATTGACTTTGGAGCGGCAGATGCTGCGATCGCCAGGCGCCAGCACACACCGGTTGGGACATATACCGCACACCACCCTGTTGTTGTTCGATTTTTTATAAAGAAAACCCTCGTGGGACCATTTCCACAGTTCATTGGGTGCATCTCCTCTAAAAACCCTGCCGCTGATATCAGCGGGTCCCGAAGCCTCGCTCGTTGGTGTTGAAAAAGGCCAAAAGGCCCGGGCCGGCATGGCGGAACAAAGAAGCCCTGCGCTACAATATAGAAAATGACGTCTGCTTATTTTTTTCATGGCTCATTCCCACCTAAAACCTGCATAAACAATCTTAAAGGAGTTTAAGTCAACCACTCATTACCATTCCAGGTTTTGCCGTACTTTTCGTACATTACGAAGGCAAGCCAGAGTTGCTCCAGGGTTTGAAATATTTCCGAGTTTACACAATTGAAATTATCTTGGCTGTTATTCCCAAAATCGTATAACCGACATAGCTTGTCCCAGGGCTCTCCATCCAGCATTTCTTGTAGCTGGTCCTGGCGGGGGAGCCAGACGCACATTATTACTGTAGTTAAACTTTTCGCCTTCTTTGCCCTTGGATAAACTTGAACATTTTGAAACTACCTCTTTTAAAACTGATTTTTGGAGTTGAATTAGCCTCCTTTCCGACAGCTGCTGCCTGAAGAACAGCCGCCGCTTGCCGCCCTGGCTTGAATCAGGCGTTCAAGTTCCTTATCATAATGCACGACCTTGGCCAGTAGCCTGGCATTATTGAACCAGGATGTATAGCGACGCTGCTTTTCAAACTTATTTGTTGCACCGTCAAAGATTTTGTCATCCAGGTATTTATTAATCACAACTCGACTTTCGAACTTCTTCATAAAATAGTCAAACGCATATCCGTTTTCTTCAAGATCGGCTTTAAATTGCTCCAGCTTAATTCCCTTCTTATTTAAAAATTTTCGAAACTCGGCATCAACTTCTGCGGCATCCACTGTAAATCCGGCCTTCCGTATCTCTTGCACTTGTAAACCTTCAGTGATTAAACGCGATACAATCTGGGCTTTCAGGTTATCAATCAGCACTTTCCCCTGGTTGTTGGTAAAGATCCCATTACCGTAAATCAGTGCGTACCTACTTTTAGCATGTTCCAGTTCAATGTTAAAATCATCCCGTGAAATATCCCATTCGCCGACAGATGCAATGTAATTTATAGAACGCGCCGCCGCCAGATCCTGCTCTTTTCTGACCTGATCAGCCGACAGCACTTCAGTTACTTGCGCAGGGTATCCGCTGGCG
>JAUVVL010000321.1 GCA_030604635.1 Desulfobacteraceae bacterium | reverse complement strand
GCTCAATATCTCGCAGCCGGCGGTCAGTATGAGTGCTCAGCGTGGAGAGCGAATAGCATCAGAAAATGGATATTCACTGATGGATGAATAGAATCTTATTATTTTAGGGCGTCCCGAAAGTCCCTCATCAAGTGGTTTTAAATTTGATATTAGACGGAAACTATATGCTAACTGGTTATTGTGTCCCTATATTTTCCTAAACACAAATATTATAGAGTAAATAAACTTTAAAGAGGATTGACATGGAAAACAACATACTATTTAGTATGCCAGCTCTACATGCTACAATATTAAGTATAGTCATTGCGCTATCTGCGATATTGTTGTTTATGCACATCAAACTATCTTGGAGTGTCAAAGTAAATTAATGGATTATAGAAGTCAAGTAAGTACTGTCATGACACTTAACTTTTACTCCTCGCGTGGATTAGATGAATATATGAAAGATGGTAAACCTAATATGGAGGCAATCTATAAAGGTGTGATATCTACAGCTTCTCTTTACCAGTGTCTTGATTTAGAAAATCTAGTTGGCATTAAGTACAAGGAACCTGTTTGCTCACCAGATGAAATTATCGATTCAGCATGTAATTTACTAACTATAATATCAACATTATCATACTCTCATCCATATAATGGGAAAAAGAATTATCGAGATAATACTAGAGATATTAGCATTGTTTACGACAAGGAATGGTTAAAATATTTAAAAAAAATTAATAGATTTCTTCTTACTCAATGGAATAGCAGAAAACTTAGTATTATTGAACTCATGAAAAGATACGAAAAAATATGTATAGATACAAAAAATGAAATTGATCAAAAGGGGTGGATTGAAGAAAAACAAGAAGGTGGCACGATTGTTAGTCAGTTATCGACAGAAGGATCGAAACTATTGAAAAATAATAAAGTGGATATAAGCGGAAGAATTGATTATGAATTGTTAGTTCAAGATTTCTTTATGAGAGTAAAGTATATCGAGGATACATTAATGCCAAAGATGGTAGAAGTTGAAAGTAAACTAGAGTTTTACGAAAAGAAGTTTCAGATAAAGAACCATGGATTAACTATAATCATAACTGCTATATTTATATTTATTTTTGGAATTATAGTACCTCTTTTCTTGCAAACTTGGCAGAAAACACCACACATAAGATCTATAGAAATCATTCTGTTGATTAGTACTATGTTACCTTATATTATTGGTTTATTTTATTTGCTTAAAAAAGTCTCAGGTCTTAAAATAATATGAGCCTGGACTTGCGGTAGAGTAGAGAGCTGGCTATCGCCACCGTAGGCTTGACTTATCCGTTTCCGTCTCTTTCGTTTGACGGTGCCTAAATGGCCGTGCCATAGCAACCTTCACCAGCCCTCCGTCATCAGTAGGGTCGAGGATTGGCGCGCGCACTCTAACGTCACGTTTCCAACCCCCGACAGGACGTCCCACTTGCGGGACGTACATTAGTTTATAAGTTGACGTGGTAATTGAACTGAAGAACGTAGTTGACCCCGGTTAAATAAAAGCAAACATGATTTCACAGGGCAGGCTATGGTGAATAATTGTAAGGATAAAGGGCGTAAAGGAATTAAAAAGTAAAAAATCCGTAACTATTCAGCAAAAAAAGTAAAAAGAAGTAAAAAAAGACTTGACAGGAGTTTTTTGAAAAAATGCTAAACCACAATATCATATAGAGATCTTGTACATTGGGGCCACAAGAGCCTCTGATAGCGCGCCCTGGTGACTTTTTAGCAAAAACGCTACTCTCTTCGTCTGCTTTTTTTTATCGCGATAACATCGAGTACAGGGAGAAAAAATACGGTTTCAAAACCTGTGTTATACTAACTTTAGTAAACGACACAGGAGCAGAACCGAATGAAGATCGAAAACATTGACATCGAGGCCGCGATTAGAAAGGCGCAAGTCCTTGTCCGTGAAGACAAGCAATTGTCTGCGGCCACGAAATCAATTGTTGAAATTCTGATCCTGATAATTTCTCTGCTTGCAAATCGTTTAAATTTAAATAGCACAAACAGCAGCAAACCGCCATCAAGCGATCCGAATAGGAAAAAGCGGCCGAATAGCAAGACGGGTAAAAAACCAGGCGGCCAAAAAGGCCATGTCGGTACAACACTGAAAAAGGTTGATGATCCTGATAAAGTTGAGGTGATAAAAGTCGATCGCAGCAAACTGCCTGCCGGACGATACCGGCAGGTCGACTTTGAGTCGCGCCAGGTGTTCGATATTGATATTTCAAGAGTCGTGACCGAATATCGAGCTCAGATTCTCGAAGATGATAAAGGCAACCGGTTTGTCGCCCCTTTTCCCGACGGTGTTATAAAAGCGGTTCAATATGGGACAAGGCTTAAAGCCCATTCGGTCTATATGTCACAGTTTCAACTTGTCCCCTATAACAGAATACAAGATCATTTTGCCGATCAGCTTCATATACCGGTCAGTGAAGGTTCGATTTTCAATTTTAACAAACAAGCCTTCCGGTTATTGGCTGACTTTGAAAATCAGGCCAATAATGCGCTGGCCGCTTCATATTTTGCCCATGCGGATGAAACGGGCATCAATATCGGCGGCAAAGGACATTGGTTGCATTGCGTATCCAATGATGACTGGACACTTTATTATCCCCATGAAAAAAGGGGCAAAGAGGCCATGGACGACATGGGCATACTGTCCAGGTTCAAAGGGATATTGTGCCATGACCACTGGAAGCCTTATTATAAATACGATTGTACGCACGCTTTGTGCAACGCCCATCATTTACGAGAACTGACAAGGGCCTGGGAGCAAGATGGTCAGCAGTGGGCAAAAAAGCTGAAAAATCTGCTTGAAACGATTAATTGCAAGGTCAACGATGCCGGCGGCGCGTTGAATGCTCAAGAATCAGAAAAATACCGGCTAAAATACAGAGCCCTGCTAAAACAAGGCGAAATCGAATGCCCGGAGCCGATCAGGCCAAAAAAAAAGGGCAAAAGGGGTCGGATCAAAAAATCAAAATCCAGAAACTTGTTGGAACGGCTAAGAGATTATGAGCAAGACACGCTCAGATTTATGGATGATGAACGAGTTCCGTTTACGAATAATTTGGGTGAAAGTGATATCCGGATGACAAAAGTTCAACAGAAGATATCTGGCTGTTTTCGATCAATAGGTGGAGCCCAAATCTTTTGTCGCGTTCGAAGTTATTTGTCTACTTGTCGAAAACAAGGCGTCAAGTCAAGCCATGCATTGGATCTGATGTTTAACGGAAAATTGCCTGATTTTCTTATGCCGAAGGTAGTATAGATTAAAATTTCGCTGAATGGTTACAAAAATCCTTTATATTCTACAATGAACCCTCATATCGCATGGTTTAGATTTTACGAAGAATTAAATGGTTTTCTTCCGGCTGATAAAAGAAAAATCGCATTCCCTTATAAATTTTCCGGCAGTCCATCAGTAAAGGATATCATTGAAGCAATCGGCGTGCCGCACACAGAAGTTGATCTCATCTTGGTCAACGGC
>JAUVVL010000073.1 GCA_030604635.1 Desulfobacteraceae bacterium | reverse complement strand
TCAAGGAAGGCGAAAATTTTAACCACCCCAGTACGATCTATCGGACCTACGGGGCAGGCACGAATACATTGAGTATTTTGAGGATTAAAATTTGAGCCTGACATCCCGCCAATGGCGGGAGGCAAAATGGGGCGTTTTGCAAAGGTCTCAATATGAGGTGAAGAGAAAATTGGCTTTAAAATGGTATATAGTCCATGTTTATTCGGGGTTTGAAAACAAGGTCAAAACGGCACTGGAAGAGCGGATAGCGTCTTTCCCTCATCTCGAGAAATTCGATGACGTGATCGTGCCCACCGAGGAGATCGTTGAGCTTGTTAAAGGCAAAAGAAAAACATCGTCTCGCAAGTTCTACCCGGGATACATATTGGTCAGGATGGAACTTGATGATGAAACATGGCATATTGTCAATAATACCGCCAAGGTTACCGGCTTCTTAGGCGGTCGCGAGAATCCGACGCCTATCTCCGATGAAGAGGCCGAACAAATTTTAAATCGAATGGAGGCCGGCAGACTAAAACCACAGCCAAAATACGTTTTTGAGACCGGAGACGAAATTCGTGTAATTGACGGACCTTTTAAAAACTTTAAGGGTACGGTGGATGAAGTTAATCCTGAAAAGGGTAAAATAAGGGTTCTGGTGAGCATCTTTGGCCGCTCAACGCCTGTGGAATTAGAATTCGTGCAGGTTGCAAAGCTTTAGGGTATAACTGATGTGATAAACAGTTGGCGGCCTACCATAATTTGGGAGTAAAAAATAAATGGCAAAAAAGGTTATGGCACAGATAAAACTGCAGGTAACAGCCGGTAAAGCCAATCCGTCTCCTCCGATTGGACCTGCCCTGGGGCAGCATGGCGTAAATATAATGGACTTTTGCAAGGCTTTTAATGCAAGGACTGCAAATGATGAAGGGATGATCATACCTGTTGTTATTACTATTTATCAGGACAGATCATTTACCTTTATAACCAAAACGCCGCCTGCATCCGTGCTTTTGAAGAAGGCGGCAAAGATAGCCAAGGGCGCCGGTGATCCAAAGCGAGAGAGGGTCGCCATAGTCACTCAACAGCAGGTGGAAGAGATTGCCAAACAGAAAATGGTTGATTTAAATGCAAATGATCTGGTTGCTGCCTGTAAGATTATCGCCGGCACGGCTAGAAGTATGGGAATTGAGATTGAATAGAAGATGTTGCGTGTTGCGTGTTTAATGAGTCTTGTTTCTAAACCTGAAACATGTAACCAAGGAGTGAATAAAAAACATGCCGAAGCGTGGTAAAAAATATTTGGAATCAAATAAGAATATAGATGCAGAGACAAGGCATAATTTTGGCGAAGCTGTCAAAATGGTAATCTATTCATCATATGCCAAATTTGATGAAACCGTTGATGTTGCAGTTCGTCTTGGCGTTGATCCAAGACATGCTGATCAGATGATTCGAGGGTCAGTCGTTTTGCCAAATGGCCTTGGCAAGGAAGTTAAAGTTCTCGTATTTGCTAAAGGAGAGAAGGAAAAAGAGGCGCTTGATGCAGGCGCCGATTTTGCCGGGGGTGACGACCTAATAGAAAAGATTAAAAAAGGATGGTTCGGCTTTGATAAGGCCGTCGCCACACCCGATATGATGGGCTCTGTTGGAAAGATAGGAAAACTTCTCGGCCCAAAGGGACTCATGCCCAATGCAAAAACCGGAACTGTTACTTTTGATGTGGCTAGGGCGGTCAATGATCTCAAGGCAGGTAAAATTGATTTCAAGGTTGAAAAAGCTGGAATCGTCCACGCCCCGATGGGGAAGGTCTCCTTCGGGGCGGAAAAGATTGTGCAGAATGCAGCTGCCTTTTTAGAAACGATCATTCGTCTCAAACCGGCTTCCAGTAAGGGAACCTACCTGAAGGGTATTGCCATCTCGACGACCATGGGACCTAGCATCAAGATAGATGCGGCCAGTGTCAAGGACTTAATCAAATAGTCTACTTCCATAGAGGGATTTAGCAGTCTTGATTCTATCAGCCCAAGAAGAACCGGATCGAGAGTTTTTTGTTTTAAATTTGGTTAGTTATAACCAGGTTAGCTCATATTGTTTCAAAACTAAATATTCCTGTCAAAGACCGTAGGCGCACTTGTTTGTGTTTAATCGGCATTGCCGGCCTACCGAGACATTCTTGTGTGATTAGTTGTTGCCTCCGGTTTTTACAGATTAAGGAAGGAGGTGTTGATAAGTTGTGAGACTGGATGAGAAGAAAGATATTGTCGCGGATCTGCGCGAAAGATTTTCAAGGTCTAAAGTTGTCATCGTTACCGATTACAAAGGCCTCGATGTTGCAACAATGAATGACTTGCGAAGGAAGCTCAGAGAGTTTGAAGTTGAATATAAGGTGGTAAAAAATTCGCTCCTTATTAGAGCTTCTGAAGAGACCGATGTCGCCTTGATCAAAGATTGTTTTAAAGGTCCGAGTGCAGTTGCCTTAAGCTATGACGACCCGGTTGCTCCTGCAAAGGTGTTGACTAAGTTTGCTGACGAGCACGACAAGCTTGAAATTAAAACCGGCGTTTTGGACGGCAAGGTGCTCGACTTAAGCGCCATTAAGTCGCTGTCGGCCCTGCCCTCTCGTGATGTGCTTTTGGGGAAATTACTTTCAGTCGCCAATGGTGTTCCTACGGGTTTTGTCCGAACCCTAAGCGCCATTCCGGCACAATTTTTAAATGTACTCCAGGCCATCAAGGAACAGAAAGAGGCTGCCTGAGGATTAAAGCTATTGGTTATTTGATAATTGAAAATTAATGGCTTCGTAAAAAATCCAACTTCAGCATTGCGCTTCATTTCGTTGTCATTGCGGCGTACGCTAAGTACGCGCTCTTCGGGACCCGCGTTAGCGGTATGACACGCAATTTGCGCGCCTTGAATTTGGAGCTTTTTACTTTGCCATCGCAATTTTGACTTTTTACGAAATCGTTAAAGTTAATCTGGAGGAAAAATAAAATGGCGGAGATGAAGATTACCAAAGAAGATGTAATTGATTTTATAGCAAATATGTCGGTGCTTGAACTGTCTGAGCTTGTTAAGGAAATGGAAGAAAAATTCGGTGTCTCCGCAGCTGCGCCTGTTGTTGCTGCGGCTGCTGGCCCTGCTGTGGCCGAAGGTGTTCAGGCGGAAGAAAAGACCGAATTTGATGTTATCCTGATAGGATTTGGTGACAAGAAGATCCAGGTTATTAAGGAAGTCAGAGCGATTACCGGGCTCGGCTTAAAGGATGCCAAGATTTTGGTTGATGAAGTACCCAAGCCCGTCAAGGAAGGTATTCCTAAAGATGAGGCTGAAAAGATCAAGAGCCAGCTTGAAGAGGCCGGCGCTCAGGTTGAAATAAAATAATACCTAACCCTGACAAACTGGAAAAACACGAATTTTATTTCTAAGCGATTAAAACAGAATTACCTATACCCATAACCCAATATATATTGGAGATGCCATGATGGAAAGATCATTGGCAACAAAGCGATTAAGGAAAGACTTCGGCAAGATACATAAGATTATTGATATCCCTGACCTTATCGGGGTGCAGCGGGAATCATTCACGCGGTTTTTGCAAATGGATGTTCCTCCGGAAAAAAGGAAGGACATAGGTTTGCAGACCGTATTCAAGTCCGTGTTTCCAATAAAGGATTTTACCGGAAGCGCTTCACTTGAATTTGTATCTTACAGATTCGGCGAGATTAAGCATAGCGTCCAGGAGTGCATACACAGGGGAATGACTTACGAGATTCCTATCCGTATCACTGTCAGGCTGGTGGTGTATGATATTGATAAGGACACAGGAGTTACCAACATCCGTGATATCAAGGAGCAGGAAATCTACTTCGGTACAATTCCCTTGATGACCGATAAGGGCACGTTTATCATAAACGGAACCGAACGCGTTGTGGTAAGCCAGCTCCATAGATCTTCCGGTGTGTTTTTTGATCATGACAAAGGGAAAACACATTCCAGCGGCAAGGTGATATATACTTCCAGGATTATACCGGTACGCGGGTCATGGATCGATATGGAAATTGATCCCAAAGATATCGTCCATATTCGAATCGACAGGCGGCGCAAATTTCCTGTTACGATTCTTTTTAAAGCCTTGGGATATACTTCTGAAGACATTCTGACTTATTTTTATAAAACAGAAAAGCTTATTGTTCGTGGCAAGCGGATTTTCAAGGTATTCAATGAGGATTTGCTGAAGGGTCAGCGTGCCAGCCGAGATGTCAATGATCCTGAAACGGGCGAAGCTATTGTTCCAAAAGGGCGTGTTTTCACCAAAGCCGCAATCAATCGGTTAAAATCTTCTAATGTAGAATTGATTCCGATCAGTGTCGAAGATATTCTCGGCATGATATTTGCGAAGACTATAGTTGATCCTGATAAAGGAGAGCCGATTGTAAAATGCAACCAAACCTTTAATAAAGAAGTTTTTCAGGCGTTGTGTGATCAAGGCATCTCTGAATTTGAGTTGCTTTTTATCGATGGAGTGACCAGCAGTGACTCCATCCATAAGACCATGCTTTTAGATAAAGCAGAAACAAAAGAGGACGGGCTCGTTGAGATATATCGGAGGCTCAGACCAGGAAATCCCCCAACCCCGGAAGTGGCCCAGGATTTTGTTGATAACATGTTTTTCAAGTCTTCCTATTACGATCTTTCCGGTGTGGGTCGCATGAAAATTAACCTTCGCCTCGGGATTGACTCTTCCATCGACTTAAGAACCCTCAGAAAAGAGGATATACTTCTTACAGCAAAAACCCTTGTAGAACTTAAAGATGCCCAGGGGGCTGTTGATGACATCGATCATCTCGGGAATCGACGGGTGCGTGCCGTCGGTGAACTTCTTGAGAACCAGTATCGTATCGGACTGGTTCGTATGGAGCGTGCTATTAAAGAACGGATGAGCTTGCAGGAAGTCGATGCCCTGATGCCCCACGACTTGGTCAATCCGAAGCCGGTTTCCGCTGTTATTAAAGAATTCTTCGGAACCAGTCAGCTCAGCCAGTTCATGGATCAGACCAACCCGCTTGCGGAAACGACCCATAAACGGCGTCTGAGTGCACTCGGCCCGGGGGGACTAACCCGTGAACGAGCAGGTTTTGAGGTCAGGGATGTGCATCCGTCCCATTACGGGCGTATCTGCCCCATCGAGACGCCGGAAGGACCCAATATCGGCCTTATTGTCTCTCTCAGTACTTATGCCCGGGTTAATGAATATGGATTTATAGAAACGCCATACAGAGTTGTCAAGGATGCCACTGTATCTCAAGATGTTAAATTCCTCAGCGCCTTTGAAGAAAAGGACCACCCGGTTGCCCAGGCCAATGCGCTTGTGGACAAAAATGGAAAATATGTCAATCCGGTGGTAACCTCACGGGTGTCCGGGGAATTCATGATGGTCAAGTCGGAGGATATCGAGCTGATGGATATCTCTCCCAACCAGTTGGTGAGCGTCTCGGCGTCCCTTATTCCATTTTTGGAAAATGATGATGCCAACCGGGCATTGATGGGATCGAACATGCAGCGTCAGGCGGTTCCTCTGATCGTAAACCAGGCACCTCTGGTAGGTACAGGTATCGAGGGAGTGGTGGCAAAAGATTCGGGCGTTACGATCGTTGCAGGGCACGATGGCACCGTGGTAGATGTTGAGGCTTCCCGTATTGTTCTGAAGTATGAACCAGCGGATGGCGACGATGGTTCCGAAATACCGGTTACGGTTTACAACCTTTCAAAATTTATGCGTTCCAATCAGAATACATGCTTCAATCAACGTCCAATTGTTAAAAAAGGACAAAAAGTCAAGGCAGGCGAGATCATTGCTGACGGACCTGCAACAGACCAGGGAGAACTTGCCCTGGGCAAAAACATAACAGTGGCATTCATGCCATGGAGCGGTTATAATTTTGAGGATTCGATTCTGGTCGGCGAAAGGCTTCACAGGGAAGGCGTGTACACGTCTGTCCATGTCGAAGAGTTTGAAATCATCGCCCGTGATACCAAGCTTGGCAAAGAAGATATCACGCGAGACATCCCGAATGTAGGTGATGAAGCCTTAAAAAATTTGGATGAAAGCGGTATTATAAGGCTTGGCGCTGAAGTCTGTCCAGGAGACATTATAGTAGGGAAGATTACGCCCAAGGGTGAAACGCAGCTTTCTCCTGAAGAAAAGCTTTTGCGGGCCATATTCGGTGAAAAAGCCGGAGATGTTAAAGATACTTCTTTACGGGTGCCGCCCGGTGTTCAAGGGATTGTGATTGATGCCAAAGTATTTTCTAGGCGGGGCGTTGAAAAAGATGATCGCGCCCAATTTATCGAAAATGAGGAGATCGCTGCCCTTAAAAAAGACAGAGATGATGAACTTGCAGTCATTAAGGACGTGGTTCGCGAGCAGCTTGAAAAATTGCTTGTCAATCAAAAGTGTTATTCATCACTGAAAAAAGGTAAGAAGGTTCTGATTCCTGAGGGGCACACGATAAATTCCGAAATGCTGGCCAAGATCCCCGTGGCTCAGTTCGAGGGGATTGTATTGAAAAGTCCGAAGCTGACTGAACAGGTCCATGATATTCTTGAGCAATACAGGAGTCAATGCGAAATTTGCAGGAACTCTTATGAACAACAGGTCGGTCGCTATGAAAAAGGGGATGATCTTCCTCCTGGCGTAATCAAGATGGTTAAGATCTATGTGGCCATGAAGCGTAAGCTCTCCGTCGGTGACAAGATGGCTGGCCGCCACGGCAACAAAGGGGTGGTGTCGAGAATTCTTCCACAGGAAGACCTCCCCTATTTTGAAGACGGGACACCGGTTGATATGGTCTTGAATCCCCTGGGGGTGCCTTCCCGGATGAATGTCGGCCAGGTTCTGGAAATTCATTTGGGTTGGGCTGCCAAAGGTCTTGGTGATCAACTCAACAGGTTGCTGGAAGAACGAAAAATTGAATCTCTTCGAGAAAAAATTAAGCGGATATTCCCTGAACCGTCTATGCAGGAGATGATCGAAGGTTTTGACGATGAAGAGCTGTACGAATTAGCCGGCAATTATAAAGATGGTGTTCACATGGCCACAGCGGTCTTTGATGGCGCCAAGGAGGATGAGATAAGATCCCTGCTTGCTGAGGCTGGGCTTCCCACATCCGCTCAGACCACCTTGTACGACGGCCGTACCGGAGAGGCTTTTAAAGAAAAGATTACCGTGGGGACAATGTATGTAATGAAACTTCACCATCTTGTTGATGACAAAATCCACGCCCGGTCTATTGGGCCTTATTCGCTTGTGACCCAGCAGCCGCTCGGCGGCAAGGCCCAGTTCGGCGGCCAGCGCCTTGGTGAAATGGAGGTTTGGGCTATGGAGGCTTATGGGTCGGCGTATGCTCTGCAAGAATTTTTGACGGTAAAGTCGGATGACATGGCGGGAAGGACTCGTATGTATGAAAAAATTGTAAAAGGTCGGAACACTCTGGAACCCGGTTTGCCCGAGTCATTCAAGGTCCTGACAAAGGAATTGAAGAGTTTGGGTTTGGATGTTACCCTAATAGAAAAATAATAGTAAAGAATCCTGACCCATAGGACCAGGCTTTGGTTTGCCCCTGAAAGGGGCTATTTATCACAGAATCGATAAGTGTGAAGTGACTAAAGAGTCTGTCCGATAACCCATTAAACACGATCAGCCACCACAATATATTGCGGAAATAAGATCCTATAAGCCTATATGTTGTATGTCTAATCGATCATTTAGAGGTTGTTGGACAGACTGTAAAGTGATCTAAAGTGCCTAAAGTTCCGGAGTCGCTCCTGCCCGCCATCGCGAGCCGTACTCAATGCCCTTCTCGCTCAGGCGAGGCGGGCGGGTTGCTTCGCTGATTTTATATATAATTGGCAGAATTCCTTAAATTTAGCTCACTTTAAACTTTAGTTCACTTCAAACTTTTGCACCGTCTCTTCTGGCAGAGCCGGTTAACTCTGACCCCCGCAATGCGGGACAGGCATGGCCCAAAGGACCAGGTTTTCAAGGTCGAAATAAACTTGTAATTTGGAAAAATAATGTAGGCCGTTTTATTTTCAATCCCGTAATAGGAAAAAATAAATGGAAACTTTATACGATTTTTTCACCAAACCAACGGATCCAAGCCTTTATTCCGGTGTTAAGATTGCCCTGGCATCACCGGAGCAGATTCTAAAATGGTCGCATGGTGAGATTAAAAAGCCGGAGACAATCAATTATCGAACCTTTAAACCCGAACGAGAAGGCCTTTTCTGTGCCAAGATTTTCGGACCCACAAAGGACTACGAATGCAACTGCGGCAAGTATAAGCGGATGAAACACAGGGGAGTCATTTGCGAAAAATGCGGGGTGGAGGTCATCCAGTCCAAGGTTCGGAGGGAGCGGATGGCCCACATCAAGCTGGCAACCCCTTGTTCCCATATTTGGTTTTTGAAAAGTCTTCCGAGCAAGATCGGCAATTTGCTGGATATGACGCTCAAAAATATTGAAAAAGTGCTTTACTTTGATTGTTACATTGTCATCGATCCGAAGGATACGGATCTTAGCCGTCTTCAACTACTATCGGACGAAAAATATCGTGAAGCACGCGAGATTTACGGGACGAAATTCGAAGCAGGGATAGGGGCTGAGGCTGTCAAAGAGCTGCTGGGGAATCTCGATCTCGATGCAGTATATAAGGAACTGAAAGCTGATATTCATTCCACCAACTCTGTGGCAAAACGGCAAAAGCTGGCCAAACGGCTCAAGATCGTCGATGCATTCAGGCGATCGGGAGTAGATCCGGCCTGGATGATTATGAATGTAATTCCGGTTCTGCCGCCGGATTTACGGCCACTCGTTCCGCTTGAGGGGGGGAGATTTGCAACATCTGATCTCAATGACCTTTATCGCAGGGTCATTAACCGTAATAATCGTTTAAAACGCCTTATCGATTTAAAGGCTCCTGACATTATTGTTCGCAATGAAAAAAGGATGCTACAGGAGTCGGTGGACGTTCTCTTTGACAACGGCAGGCACGGCAGAGTGATTACGGGAACTAACAAACGACCGTTAAAGTCGTTAAGTGACACCTTGAAAGGCAAGCAGGGGCGTTTCCGGCAGAATCTTTTGGGTAAAAGGGTCGATTATTCTGGTCGTACCGTTATTACTGTGGGGCCGGATCTCAGGTTACATCAGTGCGGTCTGCCGAAGAAGATGGCCCTGGAGATGTTCAAGCCGTTTGTTTATTATCGTCTTGAGCAAAAGGGGCTCGTGTCAACAGTAAAAAGCGCCAAGAAGATGGTGGAGCGGGAGGTTCCGGAGGTCTGGGACACATTGGATGAGGTGGTAAAGGAGTACCCTATTCTTTTAAACCGCGCCCCTACCCTCCATCGTTTGGGTATTCAGGCATTTGAGCCAATTCTCATTGAAGGCAAGGCCTTGCAGCTTCACCCGCTGGTTTGTACGGCATTTAATGCCGACTTTGACGGTGACCAGATGGCTGTCCATATACCCCTTTCGGTTGAGGCCCAGATAGAGGCCCGGGTATTGATGCTGTCCAGCAACAATATCCTTTCTCCGGCAAATGGGAGTCCTATTATTGTACCAAGCCAGGATATTATTCTTGGCATCTATTACATGACAAGAGGGATCGCTGGCTCCAAAGGTGAAGGCAAAATATTTGCCAATCCCGAAGAGGTCAGATGTGCATATGATGCCAAGGTTGTAGATCTTCATGCCAATATTGTCGTTCGAATGGACGGAGAAAGGTATAATACGACCGTGGGGCGTATCCTGTTGTGGGAAATCATACCCAAGGGTAACATCATGATGATCCGCCATATCAAGGTTTTTGAAGAAGAAGAGGCCAAAACCGTTCTTGAAAAGTTACAGGCTGGTGCAGCTTTTACTGAAATGGTGGCCCAATATTCCCAGGGCCTTGATCGGGATAATCAAGGACTTATAGGCCTGTTCAGAAAGGACGAATTCAAGCGGATATTCAGCACTTCGGATGAAGACACTGACAAAGTTTTCACTCTTGAAGAGGGGATGATAAGCAGCGTTGTTTTTGCAGATGAAGCCCATAATATTTTTCAAGTGATCGACAAACGACCCGAGATACCTTTTTCAATGGTCAACAATATCAGGGATAAAAAGACAGTTCGCGAACTTATCGATTATGCGTACAGGAATTTGGGGCCAAAGGCTACGGTCATCCTTTCCGACAGGTTGAAAGATATCGGTTACAGATACTCAACCGAAGGCGGGCTTTCCATTTCCATTGACGCCATGATCATCCCGCATGCCAAATGGGATATTCTGAAAAGTGCCGAGAGGCAGGTTGAACAGATCGGCCATCAATATACCGAGGGCCTTATCACTCGGGGTGAAAAATATAACAAAGTTGTCGATATATGGGCAAAGGCAACCGACGATGTGGCTAATGAGATGATGGCAGCCATGCGAGTGGCTCCTGTAACAGACCATGAAGGGAATCCTGTCATGGATGAAAAGGGAACGCCTGTTGTTGAAGAAAGTTTAAACCCCATCTATATGATGGCGGATTCTGGCGCCAGGGGCAGCAAGGATCAGATGCGTCAGCTTGCAGGGATGCGAGGCCTGATGGCAAAACCATCCGGTGAAATCATCGAAACGCCTATCAGCGCTAATTTCAGGGAAGGCCTTTCCGTACTTCAATATTTCATTTCGACCCACGGTGCAAGAAAGGGCCTTGCAGATACGGCCTTAAAAACCGCTAATTCGGGGTATCTTACACGGCGACTTGCGGACGTTGCCCAGGACTGTATTGTTTTGGATGATGACTGTGGATCGATGATGGGTGTTGAGGTTGAATCCCTGATGGAGGGCGGTGAAGTCATTCAACATCTCGAAGAACGTATTTTAGGGCGTGTTGCCGCAGAGGATATCCATGATCCTTTTACAGATGAAGTGGTTGTCAGGGCTGGAGAGGATTTGGACGAAGAGGCTGTTAAGGCCATTCTAAATGCAGGAATTGCCAGTGTAAAGATCAGGTCCGTCTTGACATGCAAGACCAAACGTGGGGTGTGTGCCAAGTGCTATGGCAGGGACCTTTCCCATGGCATAAAAGTCGAAATCGGGCAGGCAGTCGGAATTCTGGCGGCCCAGTCGATCGGTGAACCCGGAACCCAGTTAACCATGCGTACGTTCCACATTGGCGGGACAGCCAGCCGAAGGGTTGAACAGGCTGATGTCAGAGCCCGGACGGATGGAACGGTAAAATATATTGATCTCAATGTGGTTAAAAAAGCTGAAAACGAGTTTGTGGTCATGGACCGGCAGGGAGGTGAGATTGCCATCATCGGAGAGATCGGTCGGGAACTGGAACGGTTTCCGGTAATCTACGGTACCCATCTTGTGGTCAAAGACGGCGCTGAGGTTAAGGGGGGAGATCTTCTGGCAACCTGGGATCCGTTTGCAACACCAATTATTACAGAAGTTGACGGAATCGTAAAATTCGGGGATATTGTAGCCGGCAAGACCATGCAGGAGAAAGTCGATGCTGTTACCGGAAAATCGAGTCGCACGATCATCGAATCCAAAAGCGGTGAGGAACGTCCAAGGATTTCTATCAAGGACAAAGATGGCAAGACTTCCAAACTGCCGGAGTCGTCGGAAATGGCGCGTAATTATCTGCCTAACGATGCTATTTTGCTGGTTGAAGAAGGGGATAAGGTAAAAGCCGGTGACGTTATAGCAAAGCTGCCCCGGGCAACAACAAAAACCAAGGATATCACCGGTGGTCTTCCAAGAGTGGCTGAACTTTTTGAAGTGCGTAAGCCAAAAGAAACCGCTGTTTTGAGTGAAATCGACGGCTATGTTTCTATATCAAAAGCGACGAAAAAAGGAAAGCAGAAAGTTGCCGTTACGCCGATAGATGTTGGCGAAAAGAAGGAATATCTGATTCCCCGTGGTAAACATATAAACGTTTATGAAGGTGATTACGTCAGAGCGGGTGAAGCGCTGATAAGCGGTTCTGCCATTCCCCAGGATATCTTGAATATCAAGGGTGAAATTGCATTGGCACGCTATCTTGTTGATGAAGTTCAGGAAGTCTACCGCTTACAAGGTGTCCGGATAAATGACAAGCACATCGAGGTTATTGTACGGCAGATGATGCGGCGTGTTAAGGTTATTGATGCCGGGGATACCGATTTTATTGTCGAAGAGCAGGTCGATAGAATCAAATTTGAGGAGGCCAACCAGGAAGTGATCAAAAAAGGGAAGGCGCCTGCTGTTGCCGAACCCCTTATCCTGGGGATTACTAAAGCATCACTTTCTACGGATAGCTTTATTTCGGCGGCTTCATTTCAGGAGACGACAAAAGTCCTTACAAATGCAAGCATTGCCGCGAAGGAAGATTATCTTACTGGGCTTAAGGAAAATGTTATTATGGGAAGAATTATTCCTGCAGGGACCGGCCTTTCTGAATACAAAAGCGTAGAGGTTGAGCCGGGTTAAGAATTGACGGCCGGACATGCCAGGAAATGATAATTTTTGTATAAAAAACTGTATAAAAGACTTGACAATTTGGTAAAACATATTTGATAATGAAAATTTTGCCGATACGTTATCTGTGTTTATGAATATACAAGGAGAGACCTTTGAAAAATGCTTCCCGCTAAAGCGGGATTCAAGTTCAAGGAAGGCGAAAATTTTAACCACAGGAATACATGGAGTATTTTGAGGATTAAAATTTGAGCCTGACATCCCGCCAATGGCGGGAGGCAAAAGGGGGCGTTTTGCAAAGGTCTCAAGGATTTAGGGGAGAAAATGCCGACTATTAACCAGTTAGTAAGGAAGGGAAGAAAGCGAATAAAGAAAAAGGCCAATACTCCGGCACTTAAGGGATCTCCCCAGAAAAGAGGGGTTTGCACACGCGTATATACTTCAACGCCCAAGAAACCAAATTCTGCCTTGCGGAAGGTCGCCAGGGTCAGACTTACTACCGGTACAGAGGTCACAGCATATATACCCGGTATTGGGCATAATCTTCAGGAACATTCGGTTGTTCTGGTTCGCGGAGGACGCGTAAAGGATCTGCCCGGTGTAAGGTATCATATAGTTAGGGGCACCCTTGATACACTTGGGGTCGAGGATCGAAAACAGGGCAGATCAAAATACGGGTCAAAGAAGCCTAAGTAGTGTTTGACCGAAAACCCTGGTTTTCGGTCAAAAATTCTGAGCTTATATATTTCGTTATTTGTAATTTGTTCCCCATATAGCGGATTATCAATGACAAATGACTAGATACTAAGGCGAGCATAATAAAGTGGGCATGTCTCAGATTGCCCTCGGCAGGCGCATCCGTGCGGGATGGCTCTAAGGCTCACTACGGGCGTCCCGTGAACTCGGCCCCGCTTTCAGCGGTGCCTCAGACAGCACGGGACGCTGTGCTGCGTTTCGCCAAGAACCATCACCGTCCGGCTGCAATTTGCCTCGGGCAACCCGCTCTATTCTAAATCAAAACGCTCGGATTAGTAACAACAATGGTGTAACATATGCCTAGAAGAAGAGAAGTCCCTGAGCGGGTAATTATACCCGATTCCAAGTATAATAATAAGCTTGTTTCAAAATTCATAAAATCTATCATGCGGGACGGGAAGAAGAGTACCGCAGAGTCGATTCTATACGATGCCTTTGATATCATCGAGAAAAAAACAAATGAATCGCCGGTCAAGATTTTTGAACAGGCGCTTGAAAATGTGAAGCCGATGATTGAGGTCAAGTCGCGTCGTGTTGGGGGTTCTACCTATCAGATTCCAACGGAAGTGCGACCATCCAGAAGAACGGCTCTGGGGGTTAGATGGATAATAGGTTTTGCTCGCAAAAGGTCTGAAAAAAGTATGGCTAATAAACTGGCGGCAGAACTTTTAGATGCAGCCAATAAGAAAGGGGCTGCTGTTAAGAAGAAAGATGACACCCATAAGATGGCAGATGCAAACAAGGCGTTTGCTCATTATCGCTGGTAGTATTTTCGGGTGTTTTTGCATCAGTTAACCCGGATATTTCACGGGTCTGATTTACCGTATTTTTTACAGAACCATCATAAATTATTCATCGTTAATCCGCTTTAAGGGGAGGACAAAAAATATGGCGAAGGAAAAGTTTGAGAGGACCAAGCCGCATGTTAATGTAGGCACGATCGGGCATATAGATCACGGCAAGACGACCCTGACGGCGGCGATAACGAAGCACATGGGGAAGAAGGGTCTGGCGGAGTATGTTCCGTTTGACCAGATAGACAAGGCTCCTGAAGAGAAGG
>JAUVVL010000299.1 GCA_030604635.1 Desulfobacteraceae bacterium | reverse complement strand
TGTCGTATCTGGCTATGGAGTACCTGGATGGTGAAGGCCTGGATAAATATACTAAGGCAGGCAATCTGCTTCCAATCAGAAAGTGCCTTGATATAATAAGCCAGGTTTGTGATGCTTTGGAATATGCCCATAAGCATGGCATCGTGCATCGGGATATCAAGCCTGCAAATATTATGCTCTTGAAAGACGGGCTGGTAAAGGTAACCGATTTCGGCATTGCCCGTGCAGTCGCCGGCTCCAAGACCCGCACCGGCATAATTAAGGGAACGCCGTACTATATGTCGCCTGAGCAGACGAAGGGCACAAAGATTACCGGTCCTTCTGACATATTTTCTTTGGGCGTGGTTTTTTACCAGTTGCTTACCGGAAGGCTTCCGTTTACAGGGGAAAGTCTGGCGACTATCACGTATCAGATTACTACTGTCGATCCTGAGCCGCCTACCAAATATAACCCCAAGATCAACAAAGCGACGGTGGCCATTCTCAACCGAGCCTTAGAGAAAAACCTTGAAAAGCGTTATCGGACGGCAAAGCAGATGGGTGACCAACTGCGGCTGTTAATCCAGAGCCTTGAGGCAGATAAAGAAGTAGAAGGTGTAGAAGGTGTAGAGTTTGAAGATTACATTCCAGGCATTGAAGCTGATGAGATTTCATACGCGGCTGTATCTGAGATCGAACTAGAACAGGAAGAAGATTTTGACTTTTCTGACTTAGAACAGGTGTTGGAAGCAGATAAAGAGACAGAAGAAGATGCTGACGCAAAGCCGCAATATAAGCCTCGCTACTATGAGGCAACAATCTATAAGCCTCGCCACCATGAGGCAACAATCGAAGAAAAGTATCATGGGGTAGAAAAAAAAATAGAGCCAGAAGCCAAAGTTGAACCAGAAGCAGAGGCCGAGGAAAGAATACAAGGCAGAGCAAAGGTGATAGATTCTTTGTTAAAATTAAAAATTCCTATTATTGTTTCCGGCATTGTATTTATAATTTTATCAGGGGCTTGCTATTACTTTTGGAAAAGCCGTTTTTCTGGTGATACATTAATAAAAGGTCCGGGCAAGGAGACCTCTCAACTTCACATTATAAAGAAGGTTCAAGAGCAAAAGGAACAGGAGCGGCTTGCAAAGATAGAGGAAGAAAAACAAAGGGAGCAGGAGCGGCTTGCAAGGATAGAGGAAGAGAAACAAAAGGAGCAGGAACGGCTTGCAAGAATAGAGGAAGAGAAACAAAAGGAGCAGGAGCGGCTTGCAAGGATAGAGGAAGAGAAACAAAAAGAGCGGGAACGGCTTGCAAGGATAGAGAAAAAAAGAATAGATGCTTTAAAGCTTAAAGAGATTAAAAAGATTGATGAAATAATGTCTTCCGCGGAAGAATCAATGAAACTCAAGAAATACCTAGAGGCAAAAAACAGTTATGAAACTGCTTTTAAAATTATTGAAGATAGTAATTTTAAAGAAGATAAGCTTTTTTTAGAGCATAGAAGAGAGATTGAAAAAGCTTTGATGAATGAGGATATTATTTATGGCTCAAAAGGATATGTTAAATTCAGGAATAAATGGATGACTCCTGATGAATATGAAAATATATTATACCAGGAAGGCTTTGTAAAATATAAGGGAAAATTTATAAAATATCCGGAGTTAAAGAATATAATTACGCAATTAACATATCCTGAAGTACAGTCCTTTGTGACTTCTAAATACAGTGATCAGAATATTCATAAAAAGCAAATAAAATTTCATAAATTAGCACTAAAGCAAAATAACAATTTCTCCTCTCACTTTACCGTTTTTTATAAATGGGAGGTATGGACTTTTAGAGAAATCGGAGAGGGGACATGTTCGTTAGATATACTTTATGACGTTGAAAAAGATAAGTGGAGAATAACTAAGGGATGTGAATAACAAAATATGATGGATTCGTAAAAAAGTCCATTTCACTCAATATGTATTTGCCTGTTTCTCTACAAGCTAATTTAGAGGCGATAGATGCCACTTAAAGGAGATATCAAAACATTTCCCCTGTCGGCTGTTGGCCGGATGATTCACTCTGAAAAAAAGACCGGAGTATTGAAGGTAACCAGTGGTGAACATCGCACAAGCATCTACTTTAAAAGGGGGGGGATTGTCTTCATCGATGGCGATCTGTCTAAAGATCTGTCTTTGGGTTCGCTTCTCAAGGCTAACAACGTTATCAGTGAGGATGACATTCAGAAGTCGCTGGAGATATCCAGGTCGATGGGCAAACGTCTTGGCGTCGTCATGATAGATCAGGGCTATATTTCTCAAGAAAAACTCATCAATATTCTCAACTACCAGTTTAAAGAAGCGATTGCCGAGGTATTGTCCTGGGAGGAAGGGGAGTTCACTTATTCAGACGGACTGGATGGCTATATTGAAGATATCCGCTTGGAAATAGACCCAATTCGGCTGGTGGCTGAGGCTCAGAAGTGGAAGGAATACCGGGATCTGATCCCAAACGATCAGGTGGTCTTTCAAATCAAGGATGGCGCCCAGCGGTCTAAAACCCTTTCTACAGACGGGATTCAGAGGGTTATGCTGCTAATCGACGGCAAACGCAATGTTTCCCAGATCATTGCTGAGACAGGCCTCTCTCGCCTTGCAGTTTATAAAGCACTTTCCACATTGCTGTCCCAGGATGTAATCGCCAAAGAAGGGATGAGGGACCGGAAGGTTGAGCCTGGCCAGCCGGATGATGCAACAATCATTAAATTTTATTTAAATTTGCTGCATGAAATTATGGCAGACCTCGCCGAAGAGGTTGGCGGCAAGAAGGCTGGCTCTTTTCTTGAAAAAAGCCTGAATCACCCTCCCTACTATGAGAATTTTCTTTGCGCCTTTCAACCTGATGCCGATGTGATAAAAAACCTTCGCCAGATCCATGAACACCTGGAGAGACAAAAGAGAAAGATCTTGAGGAAAGATCTCATCAAAGGCTTTAATCATGTAGTCGTCAATCTCCTCCAGGAAGAATATCAACTCCTTGGCTTCAGGGCTTCCAAAAACACTGTAAGCCGAGCAAATGCGGTTCTGGAGTTGGCGCCTCACGACCAGAAATCTCTTGCCCGGAACATGATCCGGTTTCTTGATCAATATTGTGAAGATGAAGATCTACTCCGAGGAATAAAAAGCCTGTCCAGCACCATGGACCTCGGTCAAAACTTGACGGCAGAGGGGAGTAAGTCCCTGCTATACAGCCTGGACAAAATAAGAGGGGCAACCATTATTGCTTTTTACAGTAAAGTTGTCCGGATGTTGATGAGCGATTTGGAGAACGAAATTGGCACGAAAGCTTTGGATCTGTTCCGAAACATCGTGAGGAACTCCGAATACTATGATACATTTCTTTCACAATTTGACGTTAAGAATGACATCAGCACCAACGTTAAGAGCATCAGCGAGCACATCAGGACCCAGGGCCACAAACTTGATAAGCAAGGTATGGTTCTGGCGTTTCAACAAGTGGTTATGGCCCTTTTGCAGGAGGAGAAAAGATTATTGGGAAATAAAGCTACCCGGTTGAGCATTTTTAACCTGGAGGAGCATATGGCTGCCACCACAAAGATTAAGTACAAGCCGCTGACAGATCACCTTACCTCATTTTTGAGAAACAGGTCTGCCTGGTCAGGAGGCTAAGTACATGTATTCATAAATACGATTACGTATTTATAACTTGGTTTATTCATTCTGTGTATGCAAAAGTGTAAAGTGCCTAAAGTGAACTAAAGTGCCTAAAGTTAAGGTATTCTGTCAATTTTAATTATAATTGATCGCGCTGAAAGCGCGTTCCTCAACCCTGGCCCAGACCGATCACCAATACTCTATACTCTAAAAGTCAGGTCTGGAATGA
>JAUVVL010000352.1 GCA_030604635.1 Desulfobacteraceae bacterium | reverse complement strand
GTTCCGGAGTCGCTCCTGCCCGCCATCGCGAGCCGTACTCAATGCCCTTCGTCCTTTTGTTGTCTCGCTCAGGCGAGGCGGGCGGGTCGCTCCGCTGATTTTATATATAATTGGCAGAATTCCTTAAATTTAGTTCACTTCAAACTTTAGTCCCGCCTGCCATAGCCACTTATGATTAACAGAGTTAAGAGCAGACAGGCATTGGCGGGCAGGTCACTTCAAACTTTTGCGCCGTCTCTTCTGGCAGAGCCGGTTAACTCTGACCTAGCCCAAAGGACCAGGTTTTCAAGGTCGAAATAAATTAAGAATAGATCCCCTTTGGAGCGAAAAGGAGGAAACATGAAAACGAAACCGCGTTCTGTCGAACAGATTATAGAAGAGCAGGTGCGAAGATGGCAGATTATGCGTACGGAAAAGAAAAAAGAGGAAGAACGCATTTCTGTCGTAACGTTTTCAAGAGAGCATGGAAGTGAAGGAGATATTCTGGCCGAGCGTCTTGCCGAAAAACTTGGATACGATTTATTTCATCAGGAAGTCATCCACAATATGGCCGAAAGTGCCGGCACAAGTGTTCGACTCCTCGAAACGCTGGACGAAAAGGGTGTTTCAGTACTCGAAGACTGGATATCATCCCTTGTAGATAGGCGACATCTATGGCCGGACCAGTATCTCCAGCATCTTATGAAGATTATCGGTACAATCGGTAGACACGGCCGGGCTGTCATCATAGGCAGGGGCGCCAATTTTGTTCTGCCTGCTGATAAAAGGCTCAGCATTCGAGTTATAGCGCCCATGGAGGAGAGAATCCGAAATGTATCCAAAAAACTCGACATTTCTGTTGAAGAAGCCCGGCGAAGGGTCATAAAAATGGAATCAGACCGCAAGGCCTTTATTAGGAAATACTTCAATGCCGATATCGAGGACCCCCTAAATTACGATCTTGTCATCAATACCGAAAACTTAAGTGTCGACGATGCCATGAGTACCATCAACGGCGTCCTGAACCGGTGATTCGGGTTTAATAATGCTGGCTAACCATATTTTGTGCTAAATTCATCAATTATTAATAAGAACTCTTCAGGCAATCTTGTCCTGACATCTGATACAATTTCCTGGGGAACGCCTTGATAATATGCCTGGGCAATCCCTCCGGCGATACATGATATTGTATCGCTGTCCCCGCCAAGAGCTATCCCTTTACGGATTGTATCTTCGAAGTTTTTCCCTTCCAGAAAAGCAATGATCGCCTCAGGCACAGAGCCCTGACAAGATATATCAAAACCATAATAAGGCCTTATTTCATCCAGGGTTCGATCGAGATTGTAAGCAAATCGCTCGCTTATTTCCTGTTTTATGGCTGCTTTACTTTTACCGGAACGGGCCAGGAACGCCGCCAGCGCTGTTGCCTGGGCACCTTTTATCCCTTCGGGATGGTTATGGGTTACTTCCGCACTTTTTTTTGCTTCGTTTAATACATCTTCAATCGAATTAAAGGCAAAACCCACCGGACTTACTCTCATGGCAGAACCATTTCCCCAGCTATTGTAAGGCCTGCTGTCGGTAGAGTGGATCCACCTGAAAAAGGAAGCGCCGTAACCGGCATTGGGGTATTTTAGTCCGAACGTTTTAAGGGAAGTTGCATAATCAATCTTTTTCAAAATCGAGTCGGCAATGGCCACAGTCAAAACAGTGTCGTCAGTAAATCTTGAAAAGCCGCTGAAAAGAGGAAATTGAGTAGACTTTATGGCAAAGTGTTCAAAAACTGAACCGATAACATCTCCGGCAATCGCTCCGATCATTTTGGGCTCCCATTGGCTCAATTGAGGTAATAATTTTTATGAGTGTTATGGCAAAAACTTTTTCACCACCCTTTTTGGTTCCGGCCCGTCCGCCTTGTATGTTAAAGAAAATAGTAACTTCTCAATAAGTGATGGTCAATAAGATGATAAAAGCCCCGCCCTTTAATAATAAAATATAAAAAATCTGGAACTCGCATGTAAGTGAGCCTAAAGAAAAAACAGTAGGTTGCATTTATGCGATACGGGGTTGTTTTGAAAGATGAACATTGAACATATTAAAAGATGAACGTCCAACATCGAACATTGAACGTCGAACGTCGAATAATGATGTCGCTCCGCTCCTCAAATTATTCTAACATCTAATGAAAAAACAAACACCCAATACCGAACATTCAACCACGCCAAGGCGTGGTTTCTTTTCAGCCTTCCTTCCAGATCATATGTCTGTTTCTTCATCTTTTCCCATTCAACGTTCGATGTTGGACGTTCGATGTTCATTTTTTTTCAGTCCCTACTGGGCAAAAACAACTTAGCGCTTATGGGGGGTGTCCCCCCGCCTTCTCCCAAAAAACGAAAAAGCTTTTCACTACTGGGTCACAAGACGATCCAGAATCAGCCCATGGAAACTGTCACTATCCGGCGAGGCAAAAAGCCATCCCAGATGCGTAAGGCACATGATGCAAACAGCAATTCTCCAGCTGAAGCCCTTAAACCAGCTAAATTCCGCCGAGGACTGACCCGCATGACCGCATCCCTTAACGGTTCTAAAACACCCTACCTCAAAAACAATCCCGTGTGGGTTGGCAAAGGTGTGCTGATGCGACCCCTGGACTACTATCCGCTCAGTCGGACTCGTTATGATGTTATGGCATTGACGGCAAAGGATATATTCCTCTTTATCAGACTCTTGCTCTTCGGCTTCATCCTCAACAAAACTGTTAGGCATTTCATTGCTTTGTTTTTCATGCGGCAAGCGGAAAAAGCGGTCAGAACCCGGATTAACTGTTTTAGCTGTTATCATCCTTTACCTTCTGGCAAATTAGGCAAGTTTGACAAACTCGTAAAAAGTCAAAACTTGCTGAATTATTCAATTTTACGCATTCATAATGTCTTTAAATAATTCGCAATTCCTTAATCCCTAAATTCCTTAATCCATGTAAAAAGGACTTTTTACAT
>JAUVVL010000209.1 GCA_030604635.1 Desulfobacteraceae bacterium | reverse complement strand
CAATGCGGGAGATATCCAAAAGATCATTGATGATATTGGCCAGGCTCACAGACTGGTTATTTATGTGGGTTAAAAACTTCTTTTTCTCCTCAGGTTTGAGATCCTCCCTCATCAAAAGAATCTCCGAAAAGCCCTGTATCGATGTCAATGGCGCTCTGAATTCATGGGCCGCCGTGGAGATGAATTCGGTCTTCATCCGGTCCACTTCCCGTTCGTGGGTCACGTCATGTATAACTGTTATAATACCGGTGTGATTACCGGCCTTATCTTTAATCCCCGAAGTCCTGGCACGCATAATCAGAGGATGTTCTATGTCCTCCCCCGGTAATTCAAAATCAAACTGATAATCCGTCTTCCTTTTCTCCAGTGTGCTCTTTATCCAGTCTCTCAGGGTCTTATCCTGGATGGCGACATCGATGGGTCGATCAATCACTTCACTAAAGCGGATACCCAGCAGATCTTCGGCAGAAGGGTTCATCAAAATAATCCTGTCGCGCATATCGGTAACAATCAAACCATCTGCAACAGACTTTAGGATGGCATCAATTTTATCCCTTGCCTCTTCCATGTAATTAAAGGCTATATTGAGTTCCCTGGTTCTCTCTTTCACCATATGCTCCAGGTTCTCAGAATACCCCATTATTTCCTCCTCCGCTTGCTTCCTGAACGTGATGTCTCTGCATGTACCTTCGTAGAAGAGCACCTTACCGTGATTATCTTTAGTTGCCCGAGCGCTCACCGAAATCCAGATCTTGCTGCCGTCTTTACGATAGACCTGAAGATTTTGCCCCTTTACAAAACCCTGTTTGTCCATTAAGCTCATAAACTCGGAACGATGTTTTGGCTCCACATATAATTGATAACCGATGTTTTTTATACTTGAAATCAGTTCTTCAGGTGTGTCATAGCCGAGCATTCGGGCCATAGCCGGGTTTGCTCTGAGAAAACGACCATCATGGGTGCTCTGGAAAATGCCTTCCATGGCATTTTCAAATATAGAACGATATTTGGTTTCTGCCTGCCGTACTTGCTCGTACAATCGTGCATTTTCCAGGGCCGACCCGGCAATGTTGGCTAAAATATTGAGGGCTTTTACATCGCCCGGTGTAAAGTGGCGGCGGCGGATGGCATTGACATTGAGAACGCCCATCACTTTGCCCGCTGCCAGTATCGGTACAGAGACGGAAGAGGGGATCTCAGAGTGCGGGTGGACAGGTGTAAAACGAGGGTCATCCACCTCACCTTGCAGTGTGATCGTTTCTTTATTTTGCGCTACCCAACCAGCGATGCCGCGGTCGATCGGCATGCGATACCCGAGGATGTGATCGCGGTTCTCGCCTCGCGCAATGGCAACATAAAGTTCGTTATTATCTTCTGTTGGAAGCATAATGGAGAGCTCATCGACTTTGAACTCCTCAATAATGGTGTCTGTCATTTTGTCCAAGATGATGTTCTGTTCCAGGATAAGCGCTGTTGCCATGCTCAGTTCGTAAATCGCCAAGGTCTTATGTAACTCAATGTTTTTCATCCCGAGCCGGCGAACCTTCATGGCGCGAGACAGCACCGGCAGCACCAGGTTCAGCTTGAATGGTTTAAGCACGTAATCCAATGCGCCCAACTTCATTGTCTCCACAGCCGTTTCAATGGTGGCGTGCCCTGTCATGACGATGGTAACGAGGTTAGGGTCTATTTGCAGGGCTTCCCGAATCAGCATGATCCCATCCATTTCAGGCATCTTTAGGTCTGTCAGCACCAGGTCGAAGTTCTGCTCTTTCAATGCCTCTATTGCCCCTTTTCCCCTAATAAACCCCACTGTCTCGTAACCATGGTCTGCCAGAGTTTGGCACAAAGCTGTTAGCAGGTCAGATTCGTCATCTACAATAAGCAGACGTCCGAGGCTGTGGTCGAGGCCAGAATTTTTATGGACTTTCATCTTCAATTATTCCTTCTTCAGGACGGCTCTCTAAAACCTCCATAATCGTTTGGCGTAGCTTACTTAACCTAGGGGGCTTGTTCAATACCCGGTCCACATGGGGAGTGGTTTCGCCCTGTGGCGTTATGAGGGTACCCCAGCCGGTCAACAAGATCACCGGTGTGCCAGGTGATTCACGTTTTACCATTCGAGCCACCTCTTGACCGTCCATATAAGGCATCCCCAAGTCGGTGATAACAACATCAAAAATTTCACCTCGCTCCTTTGCCGTATGGAATGCATCCAAGCCTGCCTGTCCGCCGTCAGCGGCCTGGACTTTATGGCCATCCATTTCCAATGTGTTCTTTAAGGATTTTCGCACCAGCGGGTCATCGTCAATGAAGAGGATATTTAGTGGTGAAGGCTTTGTGATACCTTCAGGGGGCGCGGCAGGGATTGTTTTTGGAGCTTCGCGAAAAGGGAAAATCAACCGGAATGTCGCTCCTTTGCCAGGCTCACTCTCAATTTCTATTTCCCCTTCATGGCGCTGCATCACGCCATATACCATCGCCAACCCAAGTCCCGTCCCCCGTTCGCCCTTCTTGGTGTAAAACGGCTCCAGGCAGTGCAACCTCGTCTCTTCATCCATGCCGATACCAGTATCGATGACATCCAAAATCAGCCCCAAATTTTTCACCCCTGCCCTCATAGTTAATGTCCCTCCTTTGGGCATCGCGTCTACTGCATTAAATATCAGATTCGTTATGGCATCGCGGATATCGCTTTCAACCCCGAGTACAAGGGGTAATTCATTTGGCACGTCTGTCTTTATGTCAATCACAATACCTTTTTTCTGAGGTATATTCTGCCACCGGGGACGAGTCAGCTCAATCACCTGGTCAATCAATTGTTGCAGATTGACGGGGCGTAGTTCAATTTGCTCTTCACGTTTGCGATAGAATCCCCGCAACCGTGCCACTGTATTGGCGATGTCTTCGGCGGCGGTTTGTATGGTTGCCAGATACCGCCGCGCCCGCTCGCTCAAATCTTGTTCCCCTTCAAGCAGGGACTCGGTGTAGAGCATAATGGGGGCGAGCGCATTGTTGATGTCGTGCGCAAGGCCCAAAGCCATCTGTCCCATTGCGCGCAAACGCGCCTGCTCCATTATCGCCTGCTGTGTTTTACATAGTACGTCATAAGCTTTTTGCAAATCTTCATACAATCGAGCATTGTGAACAGCTAATGCAATGTTTTCGCTCAACTGGCGCAAGAACTCACAATCGACGCTGCTGAAAGCCTCTTTGGCACGCCTTGCTGTCAAAAGGACACCAAACACGTTGTTCTCGACCGCCAGTGGTACTCCAACTACGGAGCGGAGTCCTGACTGCATTAGCTTTTTCAAAAATAGCGTGTCCACCTGGGTAATGTCCGGCTCATATACTGTCTGGCCCTGAACGCACCTGCGCAATCCGTTCTCATCAACGGGAATTACTGTGGTCTGTTCAATGCCCAACTGATCGGAGAACGACCGGCTCTTTGAACCCATGCTGGATACCGTAAGTGTATCACCGACCGAATCAAGAAAGCACACACAACCAAAGTCAATGGGCAGTTGCTCTTCCAGCTGGTGGAGCACAACCCGGAAGATGCCTTCAATATCCTTGCGCTCGGTAGTGGCACGGGTGATCTGGTTGAGCAGGTTCATTCGGATAAATTGTTGTCGCAATTGTTCTTCTCCTCGCTTACGCTCGGCAACCTCTTTATCTAGTTCATCACGTGATGCGGTCACTGTTTTTAGATTTATCGTCATTCTGTCAAAAGCTCGCGAGAGTTGTCCAATCTCATCTTCTGATTCTGTGCCGACCTTGTAATCCAGGTTGCCTTTCCCTATTACTTCAGTGCCTCTGTGAAGTTTCGCGATCGGCTTAACAATGCTTCTCCCTGCTAAAAAAGAATTTGCAACAATAATTGCTGAAAGTATTGGAATCAAAGCCATGATGAGCAAATTGGTCCTCGTTTGAACGGCTATCAATTCTTCATGACTTTTTCTCTCCAATCGAGAGGCATCGGAGACCATTTTCTGTGATTTCAGTAAGAGCTGACTGATCAATCTATTCTCTAACTGCTTATGGAGGGTGTCACCTCTATCAAAATTTTGCCTTTCGTAACATGAAAGCAGCTGAGAAAAGAAAGATTTCATAGCTTCATGATTCTCATTTATATTGCTTAAAATGGATAGTTTTTCCGGCTTCGGGAACTCTAATTTAGATAAAAGTTTTGACAGAGAGTCATGTTTTAATTGCCACTGTACCCGCGATCGCTTTTCATGATAGAGCAAGTAATCATTGGTCAAAATATTGAGTTCAAATATACCCCGGGAGATTGCACCTGCTATCTTTCCTTCCTCACTTGCTTTATTCACTTGGGCAAACGTCAACAAAGTGACCGCTAAGGCGATAAAAACGGTTGCTATGGAAAATAGTGTGCTAATATGCAGCCTGGTTATGATTCTCATGAATATTTCTCCCAATTGATTATGCTAATGGATGACGGTAACCGCTTCAGGTTTCAGAGCCTTCAGCCCATCAAGATAGAGATAATCCAGATAATTAGGAACCCCGGTTTTATCTGTCAGGTTATTTTTTATCCTCCATCTTGCCTGGCCTTCCATGGCTAATAATAGGGTCTGAGGAAGTTTCACAACAAAATCGTGCTTGTGAAAACCATAATCGACATAACCGGATTCATAATAAAACTCGCCTTTTATTAATTCTTTGACCTGGCTGACATTACTCTTCACAAAATTCTCTGCTTGCAGAAGTGACTTTAAAAGCCGCCTTGTTGCGGAAAAATGATTTTTTATCCAGTCTTCTTTGGTAATAAGAATAAAGTGAAAGCCTTGTCCAATCTGCTCCGGCCAAGCCAACGTACTTTCCCCCAACCGTGCTTTAATGTTGTAGATATATGGGTCCCATGTAAGCGCAGCATCTATACGGCCTTGTGCGATAGCATTGACTAGTTCTCTTGGTTTCATATCAACAATTTCTATATCATCCATGGAAAGGCTATTAAATGCTAAGAGTCCTCCAAGACTGAACTCCCCCCTGCTTTTTTTCGTTATTCCAATTTTTTTCCCCTTTAAATCTTCAGGCTTATTAATTCCATGGTCTTTTCTTGCAACTAATTCGCAGATCCGCGCAGTTGCAATAGTTCCAATTACTCTTAAATCGGGGTTATCGAAACTATTGCTTACAAAAGCAAATTCTGTGGCGGTAGAAATATCAGCCTGTCCTGCCAATAAAGCGTCAATTGTGAGTTTACCAGCTCCATAGTCTTTTATTGTTACATCCAAACCGTTCTCTTTAAAGTATCCTTGATTTTCAGCAATATAAACAAGGACTCCGGAATCCCCTGCATATGCCGCTATGGTCATTCTTTCAACGGGTCCTGCATATGGGGGTTCCTCTTTTGTGCAGCCGTGAATGAATGATGATGCTGCTAAAATGACTAAAACATTTATCATTATCTTTTTCATTTTCTTCACCTCCTTATTGGGGTAATGATTGATGCCAATGATTTTGTTCTTAAACATCTCTTCAGCCCCTTCCTTCTCTTTACCTCATACCACAAGTTTTAGCCCAGCAGGATCACTTCAGGAGTAATCTCCAACAAGGACAAGGCATCAGAGTTCGCCGCTGTTCCGTTTCAGTCTTTCGAGGAGGGCACTTTTCTCTCTGTTGTTCCTGTGTCTGTAATTCAACCACTCAACCACTCAACTATTTCAGGGGTCGGGGAGTTATCGTCTTTAAGACCGCTCCATGGGTAATCAGATTGCAAATCGTGTGAACTCGCACACACCACACGCTTTTACATCTGATCACCCATTACGCTTAATTGAGGACAACTTTTCGATAAAACTCCCCGACACCTCAACTATTTGACGATGTCTGTGATTAAAGGATGTCAGAGACAGCTCACTGTTGTAAATCAGGAGAATTCTGATTTTCTATGGGGAATTTCTTGGAAAATGAAAGGGTTTGAAGTCTAATGGTTGGGGATAGTTAACTGGCCGAAATTACAGAAGAAATAGGGAAAGCAAAAGAAAAAGATGCGGGAGAAAAGTCGGGTGCGGCAAAATCCGAACTTTGTTTCATGCTCAAACAACAATATGTTGTTTGTACTTGGGCTGTCCATACCAGATAAAGGGAGTTTTAGTAGAAAGCGCCTGTTCAGAAAAATCCCTAAAGCT
>JAUVVL010000007.1 GCA_030604635.1 Desulfobacteraceae bacterium | reverse complement strand
TTGGATAGAAAACGTGATTGGTTGGAGAGAAATCCGGTATGAAACGAAAAACCAATTTTGACCGATACCTTGAAAAGCAGTTGAAAGATCCTGATTTTGCCAGGCGCTACCAAAAGGCCGGTGAGACTTGGGACGTGTCTTTGCAATTAGCTGCTTTGCGTAAAAAGGCTGGTTTGTCTCAGAAGGAATTAGCTCAAATGGTGGGAACGTCTCAACAGCAAATTAGCCGTCTTGAATCAACATCGTACGAGGGCCACTCCTTGAGCATGTTGCGCAGAGTCGCTGAGGTTCTGGGGGCAAAGGTTCATATAGATATTCAACTGCCTAAGCGTCCAAAACAGGCAGCGGTTGCTGAAGACAAGGCAACTTACGGAAACAACGATTAAATTCTGAATTAGACAGGATAAACAGGATAAACAGGCTATAAGTTAAAGATAAAATATCTTGAGAATTTTGTTACTCCTGTCAAAAAATTAGTTCTCGGATTAGCATTTTGAAAGATAATAACACCCAGCTTAAAAACTGAGATGATTACCGACACAACCTTTTTTACAAATGAACCAGGCTATGCATTGCTTGATCGATTCAAAAAGACACTGAAGCATGTCAAATACTTTGATGTTTTAGTCGGATATTTTCGTAGCAGCGGCTTTCATCAATTATGCGAATCTTTCGAATCTATCCCAGTGAAAACATCCACGCCAGGGTTTATATAAGCCGTTTCAAAGAAGGTGAGTTGGATTTTGGCAGGGTAATCGCCGGCTCCAGCAATTTTTCTGAAAGTGGACTCGTTGCAAACAGGGAATTTAATGTTGAACTAAAAGATAGAGATGGATAAGAAGCTGAAAAGGAAGATCAATAAAATAGAAAAGAAAATAAATCCAAAACTCGCAACATAACTAAACTTGCAACATAATGCCCCCTTTGTCTTTCAAAAAAATCCTCTACCTATATCCTGCAGAATAGATCCTTTCAATACCAATCTGTTAAGCACATAAATACCGCTGTCATCTAATACTGGAAAGCCGATTTAGATAGCCTCCAGAGACTTATTTTCTTAAAATGATTTTTTTCTTGACATTTAGGTTTAAAATAAAGTAATATTTAGCCTGCAAACTTGCAGGCGAAACAGAGTGGCTGATATGAAATATGATCCAATACTTAAAGAAAATGCTCACCTGCCGGAGCCAATAGATTCTAAGCCCTGGATTAAGGCCGGGTTTCGAATTGGAGATATTGGTACACATACGAGCAGAACTATTATGCTAAAAGAATTGGAACAATTGTTTGCAGATCAAGACACTCAGGCATCTCGTGCGAATTATGTTTCAGCGATCATTGACCAAAATTGTCTAAGTAAGAAAACTGTATCCACACGCAAGCTTTCCTGTCAAAGACTCAGCGAGCTCTATGGTTTAAATCCATCTATCCTTCTTTTTCGAGTCCTACGATCATTATGGCAGGTTGATGAAAAAGGTCACACTCTCCTTGCACTTTTAACCGGTTTGGCTCGGGACCCTCTCCTAAGGGTGACTGCCACCCCTGTTTTACAGATGCACTCTGGGGAAGAGCTCGTGCGCCAGAAATTGACAGATGCTCTTCGTCAGAGTGTCGATAATAGGCTAAATGACAGCACGCTTGATTCGGTTGTGCGCAATACATCCTCCTCGTGGACACAGTCCGGGCATCTGACAGGTAGAATGCGCAAATATCGGCAGAAGGTCAACCCCACACCTATCGTGACGGCTTATGCCCTTTTATTGGGATATATTCTTGGGGCTCGCGGTGATGGATTGTTCACGACCCTTTGGGCTAAAGTTCTTGATACACCTGCCGAAGAGCTGATCTCTTTGGCCACCGACGCAAAACGCTTAGGTTTTCTGGATTTGAGTCAAGCAGGTGGTGTTGTAGAGGTTTCTTTCAACCGCATATTAACGGAAGATGAAAGGCTGTTGATTCATGGGACGAATTGAAGAACTCTCAAAACGCTATCGCAATCACATTTCTGCGCCATGGCAACGCAACCTGGCTGGAGATCAAAAGGCCATTTTCCTGGTCTATCCTAAAGAGGACGAGCGCAAGCTTCGTGCAAGGCTTGAACTTTTCGAGATGGCAACTATCGACGCCGGGCATAATTGGAAGTCTTTTAATTTCACCAAAACCTTCGCTAATTGGATGGCCAACACAGAATACAGGAAGCTATATTTCGAATTACCGGAAGATTTGACTATGAAACTTCGGAGCGATTTTTTGCAGTTTACTGCTCAGGAACTCCGCAAGGTACTGATGGCCCCGGATGTGAATGACGATACTGTGGTGGCAGTATATGGAGTGGCCAGTTTATATGGATTCACCAAGGTGTCTTTGGTCTTGAAGGAAGTCGTGCATGACATTCGGGGTCGTTTATTGCTCTTTTTTCCGGGTGAGTTTGACAATAACAATTATCGACTCCTTGATGCACGGGACGGATGGAATTACTTAGCAGTTCCAATAACATTACATAACGGGGTGAACGACTCATGAAAAATCGTGAACTATTTCAACGAGATCCCGCTACCACAAAGTTGCTGAATGATGGTGTGGCTGCTGTAACGGAATCAGCTACGGCAAAGGAAATCGAAACACTACGTTATGAGCTGGAGCACTTTGTCTGTGAAGGCCAATATAAGGGAGGTCTTATCCGAATTCTTGAATCGTATTTGGGGAATGCAGATTCAACGGTTCAGCCTGCAGCATGGGTAAGCGGTTTTTTTGGAAGCGGCAAATCTCACCTTCTTAAGATGTTCAGACATTTATGGGTGGATACCCAGTTTGAGTCTGATGGCGCGACCGCCCGTGGACTGACCCAGTTGCCGGATGAAGCAAGTGATCTGTTGAGGGAACTGGATACGCTTGGAAAGCGATGCGGAGGGCTTCATGCCGCAGCAGGGACCTTGCCTTCCGGTGGTGGTGAAAGTGTGCGTCTTGCTGTTTTAAGTATAATTTTGGGTTCCCAGGGTCTTCCGAGCTCACTGCCTCAGGCACAGTTCTGCCTCTGGCTCCAGAAAAACGATATATATGAAAAGGTCAAGGCCTTTGTTGAATCTGCCGGTAAAGATTTTCAGAGTGAACTGCATGACCTCTATGTCAGTCCTATTCTGGGCCAAGCATTGTTAGATGCTGATTCCGCCTTTGCCCCGGATCTTAAGCAGGCCCGTGCTGCGCTGCGTGCCCAGTTCCCGGTTGTGGCCGATGTTTCAACAGAGGAATTTATCCGAATTATCCGTAAGGTTCTGTCCATAAATGGGGAAATCCCCTGCACCGTTATTGTGCTTGATGAAATCCAGCTGTTCATTGGGGACAGCGCTAAACGTTCTACCGATGTAATGGAAATTGCCGAGGCTATTTGCAAACAGCTCAATAGCCGGGTTTTATTCATAGGTGCGGGTCAAACAGCTCTTGCCGGGAGTGTGCCTTTAATGCAGCGCCTCAGGGACCGTTTTACGATACCGGTTGAACTCTCCGATTCGGATGTTGAAACGGTAACCCGTCGGGTGGTGCTCGCCAAAAAGGCTGACAAACGCAAAGCCATTGAAAATACGCTTAATGCTCATGCTGGCGAAATAGACCGGCAGCTTTCCGGCACACGTATTGGGGTTCGGACTGAAGACCGTGCGATCATTGTAGATGACTATCCCCTTTTGCCTGTTCGCAGGCGTTTTTGGGAGCATACTTTGCGCGCCATTGATATCCCCGGCACCAGCAGCCAGGTCCGGACACAACTGCGTATCGTTTATGATGCGGCAAAGGAAATGGCCGAAAAATCCCTTGGTACCGTCATGCCTGCTGACTTCATTTTTAATCAGCTTCAGCCTGACCTACTTCGTACTGGTGTATTGTTGCGGGAAATAGACGAAACTGTCAGAAACCTTGATGACGGGACCCCGGAAGGAGAGCTGGCCAAGCGCATATGCGGACTTGTCTTCCTGATTCGGAAATTGCCGCGTGAAGAGGTTGCTGACATTGGTGTTCGGGCTACACCTGAAACGCTGGCGGATCTTCTCATAAGCGATCTTGCAAACGATGGCACGACCTTAAGAAAAGAGATTCCTCAAATTCTCGACAAACTGGTTGATGAGGGGAAGCTTATTAAGATTGACGAGGAATACAGCCTTCAGACCAGAGAAAGCAGCGAGTGGGACAGGGAGTTTCGTAACCGGCAGACCAAATTGAATAACGACCTGACCGCACTATCCGGTAAGCGTTCTTCTCTATTAATTGCGGCATGCTCAGATGCCCTGAATGGCATCAAACTACTTCAAGGGAAGTGTAAAGCGGCGCGCAAGTTATCTATCCATTTTGGAACTGAACCACCTGAAGTTAAAGGCAACGAAATTCCAGTCTGGATACGTGATGGTTGGGGCGAAAATGAAAGCACGGTGCTTGCCGATGCCCGGGCCGCTGGAACAGATAGTCCGGTTATATACGTATATGTTCCCAAAGCCAGTGCCGATGACCTTAAAAAGGCGATTACAGAATACGAGGCAGCAAAGGCGACCATCGAATTCAAGGGCACGCCCACAACACCGGAAGGTCAGGAAGCCCGCGATTCAATGGCAACCCGCATGGGTTCATCCGAAGTTACTCGTAACAGCATTATCCAGGATGTGATAAATGCAGCCAAAGTTGTTCAGGGCGGCGGCCAGGAATTGTTTGATCTTGCCCTTAAAGACAAAGTGAATTCAGCCGCTGAAATCTCCCTGGATCGGCTTTTCCCAAATTTTCAAGATGCGGATGACGACCGTTGGCACACTGTTATTAATCAAGCCAAGAGTGGTTCTGAGGCTGCTTTGCAGGCCGTCGACTGGAACGATGCGCCTGAGAAACACCAGGTTTGCTCTGCTGTAATTTCTGAAATCGGTTCGGGAAAGAAAGGTAAAGATATTAGAGATGCTTTTGAAAGCACCCCTTATGGTTGGCCCCGTGATGCAATTGATGCAGCCTTAATTACACTGTTCACAACAGGTCACATTCGGGTTACACACAAAGGGGTTCAACTCAAACAGGGACAACTTGACCAGGCGAAGATGTCGGTTAGTGATTTCCGTGTGGAAACAATAACCATCGATGCGAGGGCTCGTATCAAACTACGCAAACTGTTCCAAGGCGCTGGAATCCCCTGCAAGCCCAATGAAGAATCAATCGCTGCAGGTCAATTTCTTGTTCATGTGGCGGATCTCGCAGATAGAGCCGGTGGTGATCCGCCAATGCCGGACCGTCCTTCAACGGATCATCTTCATAATTTAAGAGCGTTAGCCGGTAACGAGCAGCTCGCTGAGATTCTAAATCAATATGATACGCTTTCAAAACAGGTCGAGGATTGGTCAGCCCTGGCGGATCTGGCTACAAAACGGAAACCCGCATGGGAAACGCTCCAACTCCTGTTGAAACACAGCAAGACTCTATCCGAATCAGAAGACCTTAATAAACAGGCAAATGCTGTCCGTGACGAACGAAGACTGCTCGACGAAACTGACCCCATTCCCGCGATCCACAAAGATGCGGTGACAGCATTGCGAGCCGCGGTTAAAAAAGCCCATGATGATTTAAAAATCGTCTATGATCTTGAAATGGCTGCACTGGCTAAAAACGATAACTGGAATATGATCTCTTTAGAGCAGCAAGAAGATATCCTCGATACCGAAGAGATTGCAAAAATTCCGCCGCTTTCAATAGGAGATGACTCGAGCCTGCTTCGCACTCTGGAAGAAACACCCTTGCCTAACTGGAAGACAAAAATCGATGCATTGCCGCAGCAGTTCAGTAATGCCGCATTGGCAGCCGCAAAGCTTTTGGAACCCGAAACACAAACTGTTAAATTAACCAGCGGCACCTTGAAAACAGAGGATGATGTCAGAAACTGGATCGTGGATGTTGAGGGAAACCTTCTTGATAAGATCCAGGACGGCCCTATCGTCATCTCATAGGAGAGAAAGGAATGACGGATAATTTACCTGAAAAATCGGCAACATCATCCCAGATTTTGCTTTATCAAACAGAAGACGGGCACAGTCGCATCGAGGTGCGGCTGGAAAATGAGACCGTATGGCTTTCTCAGGGCTTGATGGCAGAACTTTTCCAGGCGACCAAGCAGAATATTAGCCTGCATATCCGTAACATATTCAAAGAAGGTGAATTGGATAAACATTCAGTTGTCAAGGAATACTTGACAACTGTCCGCGACGGGAAACGATACAAAAAATTGTCAGTCAGTACCTTGACTTCGCCGAATTACAGGCCAGGGGTTGTAAGCCGATGTATATGGCCGATTGGAAAACTAAACTGGATGCCTTTTTAACACTCAACGACCAGGATATCCTGACAGATGCCGGTCGCATTTCAGCTCAACTGGCTAAAGAGCTTGCTGACCGTGAATTTGAAAAATATCAGAACCAACAACGCAAGATTGAGGCCGACACAGCCAATGAGAAACTGGACAGAACCGTCAAACGCATTTTGCAAAAAGAACGGGAGAAAAGCGAATAAACGGACGGAGCAGCTTTGCAGATCGTGTTCTTGCACAGGAAGTGAGAGTGATTCTTAAAACCTCAGCAACGAACAGGAGAAGTATTTTCTTATCTATGTGTAAAAAATATTCGGCATTGAAAAGAATTCTATCTCTGTATCCTTCGTACTATACAGAAGTTATAGAAAAGATTATGGCACAACAAGACGGTACAATGGACGGCTAATTGCCGTTGCCGATGACCTTCACGTTATGTGAGTAACTAAGTAAAGAGAGAGAGATGTATATATCAAGGATATCAATTAGAAACTATAGAAACTTTATGAATTCGAGTTTTGAATTTGTAAAAGGCATCAATACAGTTATTGGTGAAAATGGCTCAGGAAAAACAAATCTATTTAGAGCTATTCGGCTAGTATTAGATGATAATCTGTATAGATTCGCATATAGATTAAATGAAAATGATTTCAACAGAAATATCGGGGCTTGGAAAGGGCATTGGATAATAATAAGTCTTGAATTTTCTGAATTATCTGATGACGAATCCATTCAATCATTGTTTATTCATGGAGTAGGTAACATTGGAAATAACAGTGTTGATAAAGCTACATATAATTTATTTTTCCGACCAAAAGCGGATATAAGAAACAAACTTTCAGAGCTAACACCTAGTGATGAAGAAGGTCTTGCAGATATATTAGATAATATTACAATCTCTGATTATGAAACAAGATTTACCGGGAAAAGCACAGCAGATTTTAATAATGATGATGTTTATAAAGAATTAGTTGGAGATTTTCAGAATGTGGACTTTAGTTTTGAAATTGACGAAGAAAAATTTGGAATTAACATCCCCAATCAATTATCCGTAGCAAAAGAAATTTCTTTTACATTTATCCAAGCATTAAGGGATGTAGTTTCAGATTTTCACAATATTAGAACCAATCCTTTATTATCTTTATTAAGATCCCAAAGTGAAAAAATAAACGCTGATGATTTTGAACCTATATCGCAACAAGTAGTGGATTTAAACAGGTCAATAGAAGAAATGTCAGATGTTCAACAAATAAGGACTGATATAAAAGATACAATTAAGGAAGCTGTTGGACAAACTTATTCTCCCTCTTCTTTGTCAATTAAATCAAGCCTATCTGATGACGCAGAAAAATTGCTTCAATCTTTAAGGCTGTTTATTGGTGAACCTTATGAGGATTATGAAGGTGGAATACATGAATTAAGTCTTGGAGGAGCAAACTTAATTTATTTAAGCTTGAAATTATTAGAATACAAGTACCGAAAAAGTGATGATACATTTGCGAACTTTTTATTAATTGAAGAGCCTGAAGCTCATATACATACTCATATTCAGAAAACATTATTTGACAATCTCGATTTTACAGAAACCCAAATAATTTATTCAACTCATTCAACACATATTTCAGAAGTAAGCAGAATTTCAAGCATGAATATTTTAGCAAAAAAGAAGAATTATGCTGAAGTTTATCAACCTGCAAAGAATCTCGACCCCAAATGGGTTACTAAAATTGAACGGTATCTTGATGCTGTAAGAAGCAATCTTCTTTTTGCAAAAGGCGTAATGTTAGTTGAAGGCGATGTAGAAGAAATTCTTATTCCAATAATTATAAAACAAGTTTTGGGTTTGAGTTTAGATGAGTTGGGGATTAGCATTATTAATATAAGGAGCACTGGTTTTAAAAATATTGCCACTTTATTTCATGATGACAGGATTAATAGAAGGTGTAGTATTTTAACAGATTTAGACAAAGCAATTAACGAAGAAGATAAAGGTGCTGAAGAAAAAGGATCAGCTCGGAAAAGAGAACTCGATGAGTTTTCAAAAAATAATGACTGGATTAGTCCATTTTATGCGGAACATACTTTTGAAGTCGATTTTGTTACATATAATAATGAATTTGAGGTGAAAAAGTTAATTCCTGAAATTTACTCCAATGCTGCAACTAAGAAAAAAGCAAAAAAAGACTTAGACTCTGATGAAGTCAAAAAATATGGTAAGCGAGTCTTAACGATGGCAAGCAATGTTGGCAAAGGCTGGTTTGCCATTATGTTAGGAAAACATATAACATTTGAAACTAACATTCCAGAATACATCTTAGATGCCTTAATCTTTGCAAAAACAGATTTCAAGGAACAAATATCAAGTATTGTGGAATTTAGGGTCGGAAAATTAAAAGCTGCTGACGATGGTACAACTAATTTCGATATGATAGATGAAGTTTTTGAACAGTATCGAAATAATAAAGCCACGCTAAAGGACCTACTAAAAGAATTGGAATCTTCACTTGAAACAGACCAACTCGTTGATTTATTAAAGAAAATATAAAATGTTTATTTGGACTGACAAAGAATTGAGTACTGAACAATCTGACGCAATAATTGATGACGATAATATCTTACTAATAGCTTGTCCTGGAAGTGGAAAAACAAGAACCCTAACTTATAAAATCGCTTTTGAATTATCCAAATTAACTAGTAAGAAAAAATTCATTATTGCGATTACATATACCAATCGCGCAGCAGATGAAATAAAAGAACGTGTTGAATTATTAGGCGTTGACACAAAACAGCTTTGGATAGGAACTATTCATTCTTTTTGTTTAGAATGGATTCTACGCCCCTATTCATTATATCTTCCTCAATTAAAAAAAGGTTTTAGAGTTATTAACTCATTTGATTCAGAAACGATAATTACTGAATTATGTAATACGTTTAATGACAATAATAACTTATCAGGAAGGGATAGAATTAAATATTGGGATTGTAGTTTTTTTGCTACTCCTAAACCTGGTTATTTGCTTGCATCTCAAAATTATTCAAAAAGAGACTCTATCAAAACTATTTTACGAGATTATTTTAAAATTCTAAGAGCGAATAACCAAATTGATTTTGAACAAATTTTATTTTATTCCCTTAAATTGTTAAAAAAATATTCGATAATAAACTCTATCCTATCAAAAGTATTCTCTTATATTCTAGTGGATGAGTATCAGGATACTAAAGAAATACAATATCATATAATTAGTTCTATTTTAAAAGCAAGTGATCAACACACAAATTTGTTTATTGTAGGTGACCCAAATCAATCAATCTATCAAGGGTTAGGTGGTTATCCAATTGAAAAAACTGACTTACAAAAATTATGTGGATTAAATATCAAAGAATTGAAACTAACAAAGAATTATCGTTCTTCAAAAAAGATAATCGAATATTTTGATTATTTTAAAACCTTTGAAAACGAGATTATAGCAGTTGGTAAAGACGTGGAGTATGAAAGTATTATTTCTCTCAACGATACAGTTGTAAAGCATGACTTAATAGATGAAATCGCAAGAATAGCTGAATATAATATTAAAGACCTTAGTATTTCTCAAAATGAAATTTGTATCATTGCTCCTCAATGGGTTCATTTAGCAAGTGCTACAAGAAAACTTATGCTTAAGCTACCTGATTATAGTTTTGATGGTCCAGGGATGGCTCCATTCTCAAGAGATATTGAAAATTTTTGGTTTAGACTATCACGAATAGTTTTAACAGAACCTTCACCTAATTTATATATTAGACGATTAAGATGGAGTGCTGATATTATTAAGGAATTTAATAATGCTGGTGTTGATACTGCTCAAATTAATAAAAGACGACTGTTGAGACTGTGCAATTCTATTAATATTACAGAAACTGATGGTTTAAAATATCTTGAGATGTTCTTTGGAGAATTTTGCAAACAATTGGGAATAATTATTTCAGATTTTTCAACATTAAAAGAACATTACAATTCTTTTTTTGAAAGTTCTAATAAGCGAATTGAACGTTTATTAAAAGAGGGAATAGATTACATAAGTAATATTGAGACGTTTAAAAAAGTATTTCAACAACGTAAAGGAATAACTGTTTCGACTTATCACGGTGTGAAAGGAACAGAATATGATACAGTGATTGCATTTGCACTCCTTCAAGATTATATTCCCCACTTTTCAGACCCCAAGGGAATCGAAAATTCAAGGAAATTACTTTATGTCATTGCATCAAGAGCAAGGAAGAATCTTTATTTAATATCAGAAAGAGAAAGATTTAAGAATTTTGGAAGTCCACCACCAGGATATGTAATGACACAACATTTAAAGGAGTATACTTATGAATATGATGAATAGCTCACATAACAAGGCTAATTCAGACGACACAAAAAGCCGCGCGGCTGATTAGCAGGGTTTATTTACATATAAAAATCAAAGGAAACCAGAAGTGTCGACTCTATCGACTGAATTACGCAAAAAGCTTGAGCGCACCATTGTTCAGGCCCGGGAGGTAGCAGAGGCCGGGGCAAAAGCAGCTTTGGAGACTCTTGCCGTGCACCATCATGAGCCTTATGGACACATGTCTCCTGAGGAGCGGAAGCTGCGCAACCATCTGCGTGCCAGGGCGCGACAGTTAGGAGACAAGCAAAATCACAAAGGTGAACTTGAAATTACCCATCTTGTTTGGGAATGCGCCTATGAGCACTGGCATCGAATGCTATTTGCCAGGTTTCTGGCTGAAAATGACCTTCTCATAGAACCAGAGATGGGTGTTGCCATTAGCCTTGAGGAATGCGAGGAACTGGCCAAAGAAGAGGAAAAAGATCTTTGGACACTGGCCAGTAAGTTTGCACAACGTATGCTGCCTCAGATTTTCCGACCAGATGACCCTATTCTTGATATCACGTTTGCCCGTGAACATCGACTGAAGCTGGAGCAACTGCTTGATGGTTTGGAACCTGCGATTTTCAAGACCAGTGATTCGATTGGATGGGTTTACCAGTTCTGGCAGAGCAAACGGAAAAAAGAGGTAAATGAATCAGAAAATAAGATTGGGGCTGATGAACTGCCGGCGGTGACCCAGCTCTTCACCGAACCCTACATGGTGAGCTTTCTGCTCGACAACTCCCTGGGAGCATGGTGGGCAGCGAGGCGATTGACTGAAGCCGATCTAAAAAACGCAGAAAACGAAGATGAACTGCGCAAAAAAGCGTCCCTTCCAGGTATGCCACTTGAATACCTGAGGTTTGTCAAGCCGGACAATGGCGCTTGGACACCCGCCGCCGGAACCTTTGATGGTTGGCCGGAGCATTTGAGCGAACTAAAAACCCTCGATCCATGCTGCGGATCAGGACACTTTCTTGTTGCTGCCTTCCTGATGCTGGTGCCCATGCGTATGGAAATGGAAGGGCTTTCTGCCAGTGAAGCTACAGACGCCGTTTTGCGGGAGAACATCCACGGGCTGGAACTGGATCAGCGTTGTGTAGAGCTGGCCGCCTTTGCCCTGGCACTGACTGCTTGGCTCTATCCTGACGCCGGAGGCTACCGGCCATTGCCAGAACTGAATATGGCCTGCACAGGCCTCGCGATCAGCGCCAAGAAAGAAGAGTGGATAGCCCTGGCAGGTGACAATACCAACCTTCGTATGGCGCTGGATGAGCTCTATAAACAGTTCAAAGACGCACCGGTGCTCGGCAGCCTGATTAATCCCGAAGCCAGCCTCGGCAAAAGTTCTTTATTCGAACTCAAGTGGGAGGATGTTAGCCCGCTGCTGACGAAGGCGTTGTCGGGGGAAAAGGATGATGAGAAAGCCGAGATGAGAGTGGTTGCAGCCGGTCTTTCAAAAGCTGCGAAGATGTTCAGAGACAAATATGATTGGTTGATCACAAATGTCCCTTATAAGACCAAAGGCGACCTAACTCCTTTTCTTCAAGAGTTCATTGAGAAAAATTATCAAGATGCCAAAGCGGCTCTTGAAACCGCCTTCCTTGACAGATGCCTCCATCTGTCTTCAGAGCGGGGTGTTGTTAATGTAGTGATGCCACAAAACATGCTGTTTTTATCGAGCTACATTCGATTCAGAAAGCGCCTCCTAATCCAGAAGGATTGGCACTTTGTTGCTTGGCTTGGTGAAAAAGCGTTCCGGACTCCCCTGGATGTGGCTCCGATCCTAATTTCATTAGGCAATTCTTTTGTAAACAACGGTTTTGTCGGAATTGACGTATCGAATATATCTGAGGTCGAAAGCAAAGACAGCGCGATCAGATGCTCAGAGGCTAAGATTCTATCTCAAGACGCGCAAATCAAAAATCCGGATCACAGAGTCTCTTACGAAGACCTCGAACACTCTAACCTCCTTAGCAAGTTTGCTTTTGCAAACCAGGGAATACCCACTAGCGACAGCCCTCTCTTTGTTCAGTACTTTTGGGAACAACAGGCTAGAACATCAAACTGGGAATTCTTTCAAAGTACCGTCCCAATTACATGTGTTTATGGCGGCAGGAAAAGGATTGTCCTTTATGAAAATGGCCAAGGGATGATGAGGGCTCTTTCTGCCGCTCAGAGTAGAGACAGGGGCCGCGATAGACAGGGGAAAAATGCCTGGAAAAAGAAAGGTATTTCCGTCAGCTTAATGGGGACGCTCTCTACATCCCTTTACGACGGCAACATCTTCGATATCAATATAAGCGTTATAACGCCGAAACACGAAAAATATCTGCTGACGATATGGACGTATTGCTCCTCCTATGATTTTGATAATGCAGTTCGGAAAATAGATAAGAAGAGAAATGTGACGGTAGGCACCTTGGTCAAAGTCTCCTTCGACCTCGACCACTGGACCAAGGTCGCTGAGGAAAAATACCCCAACGGTCTGCCCAAGCCTTACTCTGACGATTCAACACAATGGATCTTCCATGGCCATCCGGCCAAAGTGGCAGAGGCTTCCAGCCTCTGGAATCAGCGGCAGGATGCCGCTGCCACATTACAGGTTGCCATCGCGCGGCTCTTGGGCTACCAATGGCCAGCTGAATTGGATGTAGAGATGGAACTGAGCCACGAACAGCGGGAATGGGTGACAAAATGCGCCGACCTCCTGGAATATGTTGACGAAGACGGCATTGTCTGCATTTCCTCGATGCGCGGAGAAGAGCCTGCGGCAGACCGTCTGCGGGAGATCCTGTCTGTCGCCTTTGGTCAGGACTGGTCGCCGGCCAGGGAACAGGAGCTTATCAAAGCAACTGGCGCCAATACCGCTGCCTTTGACGACTGGCTACGTGATCATTTTTTCGAGCAACATTGTAGGCTATTTTATCACCGACCTTTTATCTGGCACATATGGGATGGTCGCAGGCGAGATGGATTCCATGCCCTTGTGAATTATCACAAACTTGCAGAGGGAAATGGGAAAGGCCGGCAACTTCTGGAGAATTTGACCTATAGCTACCTTGGAGATTGGATTACAAGGCAAAAAGAGGGAGTGAAGCAAGGTGAAGGTGGAGCTGAGGACCGGCTGGCAGCAGCTTTAGAGCTGCAAAAACGCTTGATTGCCATTATCAAAGGGGAACCACCTTTTGACATTTTTATTCGCTGGAAACCGATTGAAAAGCAACCCATTGGTTGGGAACCTGATATTAATAACGGGGTTCGCTTGAATATTCGTCCTTTCATGGCCCAGGATATTCCAGGCGGAAGGAAAGGAGCTGGAATTCTGCGGTGGAAGCCTAACATAAAGTGGAATAAAGATCGTGGGAAGGAACCGTCCCGCCCAAGGGAACAATATCCCTGGTTCTGGAAAAACGGTGAATTCACTGGAAATCGGGTCAATGATGTGCATTTTACGAATGCTGAGAAGCGACAAGCAACGGGGAAAGATCGGGGAAAGGAATTGCCGGCAAAGAGCAAAGGAGTTAAGAGATGAAAGACACGGGAAGTGACTTAAAAGACCAAATCCGACTTGGCGAGGACTCGGAGCTTGAGTTGAAAGCAGTGCTTCTTAAGGGGCGGCGCATCGAACCGCGTCAGGAGTCGATTGCTGACGAACTGGCTGCTTTTGCAAACACTCGAGGTGGCGTTTTGATACTTGGTGTCGATGACAAGTCCCGCGAGGCGACGGGCATGCCCCTTGACAAACTCGACAGCGTTGAACGGCATGTGGTCCACGCTGCTCAGAGTCTTGTGGACCCACCACTTCCCGTGACGACGATTCGGCTTGAGCTTGAGGACAGTGCCGGTGTGCCAAGACCAGTCTTGCGCATTGACGTAGCCAAGAGTCTCTTTGTTCATAAAAGCCCACGCGGCTATCTCCACCGCATCGGCAGCACCAAACGACAGATGCCGCCGGAGTACCTTGCAAGACTCTTTCAACAACGAAGCCAGACCAGACTCGTACGCTTTGATGAACAGCCTGTTGTCCAAGCACCCATCGAGGCTCTAAACCGAGCGATATGGGAGCGGTTCATCATAACGAGACCTGAGGAAGAAGACGTCATTCTGCTATCTAAGTTGGGTCTTGCCGCGCGTGACGAACATGGCCTTTGGCATCCGACTGTTGCCGGAGTTCTGACTGCATGTGACGACCCGAGACAATGGCTCCCGAATGCATTCATTCAAGCGGTTGCTTATCGAGGAACCGCTCCGGTACCCGAAGCGCCTGGCAAGCCCTACCAGTTGGACGCCAAAGACATATCAGGACCTGTGGATGCACAAGTGCACGAGGCTTGCCTCTTTGTTGTTCGAAACATGCGCGTGGCGGCAACAAAACACATGGGTCGATTGGACATACCGCAATTTGACATCACGGCCATATTTGAAGCTATTGTTAACGCGGTAGCCCATCGTGACTATGCGATACACGGATGCAAGATCCGCCTGCACATGTACAGCGATCGTCTGGAGCTTTACTCCCCGGGGCCGCCCCCGAATACGATTACAATCGACACCCTGGTCTACCGCCAGGCCTCACGCAACGAAACGCTTACGAGCCTTTTGGCGAGATGTCCTGTTCGAAGCGACATTGAATGGCTGAAAACAGCCAGGAAGACACTGATGGACAGGCGTGGCGAAGGCGTCCCAGTCATTCTGGAAAACAGCGAGAAGCTTTCAGGCAGGCGACCTGAGTATCGGCTCCTGGATGACACGGAGCTGATGCTTACGATCTATGCGGCGAATCCGGCTGAGTAGCAAAGCTGGGTGCCAGAAACCCGAATTCTATGATCTGAGACCTATGCGAACTAAACCAATGACCCTGCTTGAAGCGATTCAGACCTCGTTGAGGAACGCCGGCCGCTATAATCGATCAGACATGGTTGGCCCAGCAGCCATCCTCTGGACCGATGCAGATTCGCAGTGGGAACCGCTGGTTAGCCAGCTTCGCCCATTGATGCCTGAGCTTTTAACCCTGGGTGAATATAACCCGGATGAAAAGACCGGTCCGGCTATTTGGCTAAGATGTGTTATTGAACGATCATTACCGGACATTGAGCTGCCGGAAGAAGCCATTCCTATTATCTACATGCCGAATGTTAGCCGTCAAACTTTGAGAGCTTTTGAGGAATGCCCAAGCAGTTTAAAACCATTGGTTGAGCTGCAATATCGAGGTGCGGTCTGGACACAACGTAATGGAAGGGATTGGACCGTCGAGGCGTTTTTAGTTTCAGAGGATGGTGGTCTTGGGCTGGATGTTGCCAGGGATAGACACACTCGACAATCAATGATCGGTGCATTAGGCCAACTTGCAGTGACACTAATAACGCGGCTTATCGGTAAAAAACTTGAGGCAGAAGATTTTGATAAGTTGATGATTGAGGATACGCCGCGCGATCTGCTGGTATGGATGAATTCTTCTTCAGAAACCCAGGAAAAATGGGATGGAAATAAGTGGGTAGCGTTTGTTTCACGTTGCAAAGCTGAATACGGCTTTGATCCTGAAAAAGATGGTGTAATTGTCGCTGGAGAAAAGCTTGGAATGAGGGAAGATGAAGTCTGGAAAAATCTCTGGAGGCGCTTTGAAGAATCACCATTACTGTATCCCGGCCTACCGGAATTACTTAGACGATCAAAACCTTCCGGCAAGCTTATTTTCGACAAGGAGCCCTGGCCCGGCGAGAACGACAGCGAGGAAAAATCGCTGCGTGAAGACCTTTTAAAATTGACAACAATGAGCCAGGCCCATGCCATGCAAAAAATCAATGACCTTGAAGCCAGTCATGGCAAACGTAGGGATTGGGTGTGGGCCAGAATCGGACAGAGTCCACTTGCAAAAGCCTTAGAACATCTGGCTGTGATGGCCAAAGAGACTTCCCAGAGTTTGGGCGGCGATTCAGCAGAAGCAATGGCATATATCTACAGAGACAGCAGTTACAGAGCGGATTTGTCTGCAATGCTGGCGCTGGGAAGCGTTAAATCCATTGAAGACAACAAGGCGATTGAAGCGGCTTTGAGGAGCATTTATTTGCCCTGGCTGGATGATGCAGCGCGACATTTCCAAAAAATTGTAACAACAAAGCCTTTGCCCTCGGGCCACGATGAGCTACCTGGCATAACTGCCGAGGCAGGTGAATGCCTGCTGTTTGCGGATAGCTTGCGATTTGATATTTCACGTCGATTAACTGATTTGGCAGAGGAACGACACCTTAAAGTTTCATCCAATTGGCGATGGTCAGCCTTGCCCACAGTCACCGCCACTGCCAAACCTGCGCTCTCACCTGTGGCCGAGCAAATTATAGGAAAGCATTTAGGAGAGGAGTTCCAGCCAGAAATAAAGGATGGCGGAAAACCATTAACGATTGACCGTTTTCGCAAGCTGCTTACGTTAGAAGGCTATCAGGTCCTTAGCCCTTCTGAAGTCGGAGATTCTGATCAAGCTGATGCCCGCGCATGGACAGAGTTTGGCGAGCTTGACAAGCTCGGCCACACATTACAAAGCAAACTTGCGTCCAGAATAGCGGAACAGCTTGAACTGCTTATTGAAAGAATTCAAGAGTTGCTCAAAGCCGGTTGGAAACAAGTGCGTGTAATAACAGATCATGGCTGGCTCCTGGTTCCCGGGGGTCTGCCTGCTGTGAAGCTATCCAAATACCTCACCGAATGTCGTTGGGCACGGTGTGCGGCTATTAAGGAAGAGTCGAAGGTCGATTTTCCAATGGCAACCTGGCATTGGAATTCTCATGAACAGTTTGCTTATGGACCCGGGGTAAACTGTTTTTCAAATGGAAATGAATACGCGCATGGTGGTGTAAGTTTACAGGAATGCCTCATCCCTGATCTGCTATTCAGTTTAAGCGGTGCGCCTCCTACAGTGACCGCTAAGATAAGTGACATTCAGTGGCTTGGAATGCGGTGCCGCGCTGTCATTGATTCAGGTGGAGCCAAAATCACCGCAGACCTTCGAACAAAACCGAATGACCCCGGTTCAAGTATAGCCAGCCCTAAACTAGTCAGCGCTGATGGGCGCATAAGTCTCCTCGTGGAGGATGAGTCTTTGGAAGGCACTGTTGTTAGCCTGGTTTTAATTGATCCTTCCGGTTCCGTAATAGGGAAACAGGCTACCACAATTGGAGGTGATGAATAAAAATGGAACTTGACACCCTTGACAGTCTTGCCGCCTCCGCATTTGACGGATTTTTGGTGCGCAAGGATCTGGTCCGAAAATACAGCCGGCAGTATCCTGTACCCACTTACGTCGTTGAATTCTTGCTTGGACGTTATTGCGCCACTGTTGATGAGGAGGAAATCGAGGAAGGCCTCAGAATTGTTGAAAGACAACTGAAAGACCGTACCGTCCGAAGCGGGGAAGAGGAATTATTCAAGGCCTGGGCACGGGAAAAAGGATCGGTGAAGCTAATTGATCTCATCAAAGCCAGACTCGACTCAAAAAATGACTGCTTTATTGCCGAGCTTCCAAGCCTGGGTTTGCGTGATGTACGTATCAGCGATCAGCTCGTGCATGATAACGAGAGAATGCTTACCGATGGTTTTTATGCTGAGCTGAATTTGACCTACGATGGGGCAATAGCTCAAGAAAAGAGCGGGAGACCTTTTGCAATAGAAGGATTGAGGGCCATCCAACTTTCGAAGGCGGATGTTCTTTCCGTTTTGGATCGAGGCCGGAACCAATTCACTGCTGATGAATGGAAAAGGTTTTTAATTCGTTCTGTTGGACTGGAACCGGAAACGCTGTCTGAACGTGGCCAGATGGTGGCGCTGTTGCGCATGGTTCCTTTTGTTGAAAACAATTTTAACATGGTTGAGCTTGGCCCAAGAGGAACCGGGAAAAGTCATATCTATCAGCAAATATCCCCTTATTCTCATTTAGTGTCAGGAGGCAAGGCTACTGTAGCGAAGATGTTCGTCAATATGGCGAATGGTCAACGAGGACTTGTCTGCCATTATGATATAGTGTGCTTTGATGAGATTTCGGGGATCTCTTTCGAAAAGAAGGACGGCGTTAATATTATGAAAGGCTATATGGCTTCTGGAGAATTTTCCAGAGGAAAAGAACCGATTCGCGCTTTCGGGGGCATCGTGATGGTCGGCAATTTTGAGGTTGATGTTGAGCAACAACAGCGGATCGGGCACTTACTCAGCCCTCTGCCTGTTGAAATGCGAAACGATACCGCGTTTATGGACCGCATACACGCCTATGCCCCGGGCTGGGACTTTCCAAAGCTCGATCCAGAAAACCTTACAAACCATTTTGGCTTAGTAAGCGATTTTTTGTCTGAATGTTGGAACAAACTTCGCTCCGGAAGTCGTTTGCCTGTTTTACAAGGGCGCGTAAATTGGGGTGGAGCCCTCAGTGGCCGAGACATCGAAGCTGTAAATAAAACGGTCAGTGGACTGGTTAAACTTGTTTTTCCCGACCCGGATATGCCGATTCCAGAGGAAGAGTTGGAATCGATTGTGCGGATTGCATTGGAAGTTCGGCGGAGGGTTAAAGAACAACAGAAGCGATGTTTAAAAACGGAATTTCGAAACACTCATTTTAGCTATTTCATGGGTGTGGATGGTGTAGAGCAGTTTGTTTCGACTCCAGAACTTCATAGCGACGAATTGATTGATACCGATCCGCTTCCTCCAGGCCAAATATGGGCTATTAGCCCTGGTGGCCAAGAAGCCTCGCTGGCGCTGTATCGAATTGAGGCCACGGTTGGTCCAGGTAGTGGTGTAAAAATCCTTAACACACCAGTGCCACCTGCTTTTCGAGAAAGCGTACGCTGTGGCGAACAGAACCTATACATAAGGGCAAAGGAGTTGGTAGGCGATCGAGATCCGCGCAGCCATGAGTTCATAATACAATTGCGTTCTATGGACATTGACAGTTCCGGGCAAGGACTTGGATTGGCAGCCCTCATTGCACTCTGCTGTGGGTTGATTGAACGGAGCGTGAAAGGCGGTCTTATCATTGTTGGAGCTTTAAATCTTGGGGGATCTATTGAATTAGTTCCAAATCCAGTCGCCGTGGCAGAACTCGCTGTTGAGAAAGGGGCAATGACTTTGTTGATGCCTATATCTTGCCGAAGGCAATTATTCGAGCTATCCGACGAAATGGCAACTAAAATCAACATTGAGTTTTACGCAGATGCAATTGATGCATTTACAAAGGCCATAATGGATTAGACACACAGAGCATAGCCAATAAAGAAAAAAAATGGGAAATCATAAAAAGTACACTTGAATCTGGCGAGGATGTCCTGGTGAGCGGATTCGGCAAATTCTGCGTAAAACAAAAAGCTGAACGCAGAGGCAGAAACCCTACAACTGGTGGTGATTTAATGCTGGCACCCAGGCGAGTTGTTACGTTTAAGTGCTCCGGGAAGCTGCGGGAGCGGATCAACGGGAAATAACAGTTAGAATCCATGTTTTTATTAGATCAGCCAAGCTCCACCACTGAAAAGCATTTCTCCTGGATATATTATGAGTGAAACAGACAGTTTTATAGCCGTACTTGAGAGATCCATTCGTGCGCAGCTCACAGGTAGAAATGTTGGATATTTATTGGGAGCGGGTGCCTCATATCTTAATGGTGATGGCTATCCTTTGGCTTCTAGAATTTGGGATGGAATAAAAGATGAAATTCCGGAGAAAGAAAGGAGCGAAATTCAAGCTAAACTTGATATAGAAGGCACTGAGGGGTTAGAGCATGCTTTAGACTTGCTAGATCCTGGTGGGCCTAAACCTACTCCCCATCGAAATTTAGTTACTGGCGCAATTGCGAAGCTTTTTTCTCAGATAGACCCGCCCACTGATAACCATCGTGAATTTATCAAACGTATCTCACGACGTAATGATAGTTTTGTCCCTGTATTTACGTTGAATTATGATCCATTAATAGAATTGGCTTCTGATGATGAAAGAATACAAATAATCGACGGTTTTTCGGGTTTTTATAGGTCATCATTTGACCAAAACAATTTTGATCTAATACCAAGCAAGTACAGTAATGCACCAAAAGGCCGTGTTTTAAGGGGGAATAACGGTATTCTACACCTTTACAAGCTTCATGGATCAATAGAATGGTTTTCCGTTGATAATTCCCCAATACGTGTAAGCCTTGATCATCAAATGGAGGATAGCTGGCGAAGACTTATGATTCCACCACAATATCGAAAGGCTACAGAAACTACCACACAACCATATTCAGCTCTCTGGACACGATTTCGAGCATGGTTAGTTCATGGACCGAGGGCATTAAACCGTTTAGTATGCATTGGTTATGGAATGAGGGATCAGCACGTAAATGATGTGATTGAAAGTGCGACATCAAGAAGCGATTTTACTTTATTGATTTTTACTAAAAGCCTGACTGAAGACGCTTTTCAGCAATGGGCGGGTAAAGACAATGTATTAATTGTTACCAGTGAACGCTGCTCTCATTTTGGGCAAGAAGGAACGGAGCACAATCGCCTTTGGGATTTTGAGGCTCTATGCAAGGAGGTATGACAAATGGCTGAAACTTATGGAACAAAGATTGGAAGAGTTATTGATGTTAGAGGTGACGGTATGGTCGCCGTATTGGATAGCTCTGAGCAAGGGGAGTCGCCAAAGGTGACAATTGGCCGTGAGGATATTCTAATTGGTCAAATTGGTTCATATGTAAAAGTTATACAAGGCAATGTTTCAATTCTGGCGATGTTAACACGAATGTCTGAATTGGAAAAGCTGGAGAGTGCAGAGCAAGCGACACCAAGTAAGGAGATGGATTTTACACCATTAGCGCAAAGAACAATCTGGCTAACACCCATAGGAACACTAAACGAAGAAAATGAATTCGAGAGGGGGGTTAGCATCTATCCTACTACGGGGGCAGAGGTACACGCAGTAGGCCAGGATGATCTTAAAACGATGTTCATTAAGTTCGAGTCGAAGGGATATGACGTAGGATTCCTACCATCGAATCCATCTGTTTCTGTCTGCCTTGATCCCACTTCACTTTTTGGTCGTCATTTTGCGATCCTCGGCCAGACAGGATCAGGCAAATCCTGGACTGTAGCTAATTTAGTTCAACAAGCTCTACCTATCATGCCTAAAGCGCATATTATCATTCTTGACCTACATGGTGAATATTGCTGGAAAGATAACAACGGTGGAGCTTGCTCTGCTTTTGAGAAATGTAACTATCGTCACGTTGATGCACGTGAACTTGAAATGCCTTATTGGTTAATGACCTACGCAGAACTTTGTGACCTACTTGTCGATCAGACCGATTTCAGTGCGCATAATCAGACAGCCGCTTTTAGGGAAATACTAATCAATTTAAAGGAACAAGAAGGAAGTAGACCTGAGTTAGAACTTGATCGTGTTACTTTGGATACACCTATCTATTTTGATATCATGCAATTAAGATCCGCAATAGAAGATAAGAACGGGCAAGTTCTGGGGAAGTCCGGCAACATGATAAATGGTCCACTTACAGGTAAATTTGACAATTTTTTAATGCGTTTAGATAGTCGTCTTAACGATGTTCGATATGATTTTTTGCTTAAACCCAAGAGAAGGGACTCGTCAGAATCTCTTTCTGAATTACTGAAAGATTTTGTTGGTTTAGGCGAGCCTAAAAGCTCTGTAACAATTATTGATTTAAGCTCAGTTCCGTTTGACGTTCGCCCGCCTGTAGCTGCCCAGATTGGAAGATTAGCCTTCGAGTTTAATTATTGGAACCCACAATATCGAGAATTTCCTGTTCTACTCATATGTGAAGAATCTCATATCTATATCCCTCGTTCGGCTGAAGCCCAATTCAAGGGATCACGGAAATCTATGGAACGAATTGCCAAAGAAGGTCGTAAATATGGCGTCGGCATAGGAATAGTCAGCCAACGCCCTCATGAAGTATCAGAGACAGTATTGGCTCAATGTGGTACTTTCTTATGCCTAAGGATCACCAACCCTAACGATCAAAACTATATACGCAGTCTCGCTCCTGAAGCAGAACGAAATCTAATTGATATATTAGCTGGTCTCGGTCGCGGTGAATGCCTGGCATTAGGTGAGGCCGTTCCGATACCAACTCGCATACGTTTCTATAAACCCGATCCCCCTCCAAATAGCGATGACATTGACTTTTATATGAAGTGGAAAGAAGGCTTAGACGAAGTGGATGTTGATGAGATTGTGAAAAGATGGAGGCGACAAGAAAGATAGAGATCAGCTCAGAACATTAAAAAAAGATAATTGGAATGACACCAAAAAAGAAACGAACACGCAAAGACACGAAGCTTGAATCTGAAGGCGCTGTATTCGATATCAAAGCTTGAATAGTGAATTATCCGCGTCGGATTTGGGGTCAAAAAGAGTCGTCACTGTTATTATAGTTGGTTACCGCGGCCCGTCCCCAAATAAGATCCAAAATTGTAATGAAAACATGAGGCATAAGGGCTTCCATTATGTCAGAGTCCATACTTTCTTATCAACAGGCAGATTCGATTAGACTTCTGTGTGAAATTGACCTTAAAAAACTCTTCCCTGCCCCGAAAGAACGAGACAGGTTTGATAAAAACTGGAACGACTTTCTTAAATCTGATTTGTGTAATAAAGAAATATTCGAATTAAAAGGAGACCGTTTAAAATATCAATCTGAGCATCTTATCCCTTCTAAATCAAATGATAGCCCTCCTCTCTTCCTTGTTCTGGGCAACCCCGCCAGTCACTCCGTCAAAGCCGGGATGTTCTTTGCATTGGAGAAAGGTAAAAAAGAGCACCGTTTCTGGAAAGGTATTCTTGAAAATGCAGGTGTTCTTAAACTCAATCAATCAAACAATAATGCTTCTGTAGAAGAATTAAACGAATCAAGAAAAAAGCAACTGTTAGACCTTAACTATGATTCACCGTTTCGGATCGGCCTGTGTGTTTTTATATCTATGCCAAGCGCTTCGAGTGGCAATTGGTCCGGGATAGCTGGCGTTCAGAAGCTTATCGGTGCCAAAGCGATGCGGCGGCTTGAAGATGAAGAAAGTCGCAGGGTAATCGAATGTGCCAAGAAGTTCTTGTCGCCGAATGGTATTGCAGTTGCATTCCAGAAAAACGCCTGGAACGGCTTAAAATCTGATGGTGATGTTTCATACAGAATCGAAAATGCTAAAAAAGGAAAATTAATAGGCTCTTTAAAAGGCATGCCAAACATTCCTTTACTCGGGGTTCCGCCAACTCGCTTATCTGGCCCTTGTTCCCGGGTCTTACGCAGACTATTAACAATAAAGATTAGTAATAATCCCTGAGATTCTTCGTTTTTATGTTTATGTTCCATTTAAATTAGGCCTTGATAGAAAAAATTGGAGAACTAAAATGAAAGAAAAAATGTGGATGATTCGTGCAGGCCGGAATGCATCTTTGGTACAGGATTTCGAGGATAAGGGGTATGTTGCTGTTGGTTGGATTGAAATGGATGATTTAACTAATGTAAAGTCAAAAGCAGATATCGAAAAAATACATATCAAAGCTTATCCTGATCAAAAAGCTGGCAAGCGTAGAATGAGTGTTGGACAAATAGCAAGATTTCGTTTTGATATAAAAGAAGGTGATTTAGTTACGACATACAATCCAGAATATCGAATATATTTAGTTGGCGAAATTGTTTCTGATTACCAGTATATTCCAAAATCTCCAGGTGATTTTAATCATATTCGTAAAGTGAATTGGCGAGGTAAGGTAAAGCGCGATTTTTTATCCGTACGCACTAAGAATACGGTCGGTGCAATTATGACGCTGTTTCTGCTCAGTGATTCAGCAACTCAAGAATTTCAACTCCTTCTTTCCGGAAAATCTCCTATTCCTGAAGATACAGATGATGATAAAGAAACAGAAATGGATGAAATTAAAAAGGATGTAATGGAAAGAGCTTTCGAATTCACCAAGGATATGATTCAAAAGCTTGACTGGGATGAAATGCAAGCATTAGTTGCCGGAATACTGCGCTTAATGGGCTATAAAACACGCGTTTCTTCACCTGGTCCAGATAAGGGTGTGGATATCAACGCCTCCCCTGATGGTTTAGGGCTTGAGCAGCCCCGAATACGTGCTGAGGTAAAGCACAGGGCAGATGCCGTAGGAGCACCTTTGCTGAGAAGCTTTATAGGCGGATTGAGACAAAATGATAGGGGGCTATATGTTTCCACAGGTGGTTTTACAAGGGAATCAAGATATGAAGCCGAAAGATCAACGATTCCAGTAACACTGATTGATATAGATGAATTAGCCGACTTACTAATCAAAAATTATGACAATGCAGATACTGAAACAAAAGCATTGGTCCCACTGGTAAAACTATACTGGCCTGCTTAACCCGTACAATTTAAGTATTTTTTTTGAATTACATGCAGTTGGCAGGAGGGTGAGATGGAAACCACTGAAAAAATTGTTGAGGCATATGTTCGCTATGTTAAAGGTTGGGCTACGATTCCAAATATTAAATGCAAAGGCCAATACGAGATAGATTTGTTGGCGATCGATCCCGTAAGTTTAGATAGGTATCATATCGAAAGCGGTGTTTCCATTTCAAAAACGCATTCAAAATTAACAGCAAAGCCATATAGCGAAAGTGAGTTAAAGAAAAGAGTTGAAGCTCCAAAACAACGAAGAACAGTTGGATATTTTGCTCAACGAAAATTTGGTGCTGAGTCTGTGGTGAACACACTGAAGAAATATGGGTTCTTGCCGGGAGAATATTCAAAAGTGATTGTAACATGGGGATGGGAAGATGATGTACCTATTGTGGCCGAAGAACTTAAGATCGAGCTTTGGAACTTTAAAGAAATCATCAAAGAAATCGCTGATACCTTCCATAAAGAAAGAACTTATTTCACGGATGATACACTCCGTACCCTTCAGCTTTTCTCTAGGGCTGTAAAGTAGTTGATTTAAATAAGGGGGAATAGTTTAAAATATAAAATTGTAAGGCAGGGAATGATGCAAAATCTTTTAACCGGGAAGATACGATTAATATGAAAGAGTCTCAGAACATCGAATGGAAAAAATCGTGGCGGGATAAGTATATCAAATGGATATGCGGTTTTGCTAATGCAAACGGAGGAACACTATATATTGGTAAAGATAATAAAGGAAAAGTGACCGGTATTTCTGATGCCGGGAAGCTGCTTAAAGATATTCCGAATAAGGTTCGCGACATTCTGGGGATTATTATTGATGTTAATCTGATCACTGAAAAGGGAAAGGATATTTTAGAGATCATTGCCGAGCCCTATCCCTATCCTGTCAGTTACAAGGGGCAATATCATTACCGTAGCGGAAGCACTAAGCAGGAGCTTAAAGGTGCGGCTCTGGATAAGTTTTTACTGCGGAAACAGGGTAAACACTGGGACGGGGTTCCTGTTCCTCATGTTTTTGTAAAGGATTTAGATGATCGTGCTTTTGAATATTTCCGGAAAAAAGCTGCCAAAAGCAACCGCTTAACCTCTGAAGTCCTGGAGGAAAAAAATGATATTCTTATTGAGAAGCTGCATTTAACAGACAATCAGTATCTCAAACGGGCGGCTGTTTTGCTCTTTCACCCTGATCCAGAGAAGTTCGTCACCGGGGCGTATGTAAAAATCGGTTATTTCAAGACTGACGATGATCTTCTTTTTCAGGATGAAATCCACGGAGATCTTTTTTCTCAGGTCGAAAAAACAATGGATCTATTGCTGACCAAGTACCAGAAAGCCACTATTGAATACAAGGGGCTGAGCCGAATAGAAGAATATCCTTTCCCCGAAGCAGCCTTACGGGAAGCTCTTTTAAATTCCATTGCTCATAAGGATTACAGTAGCGGCAATCCCGTGCAGATCAGTGTTTACGAGGACAAAATTATTTTTTGGAACGCAGGCCGTCTGCCCGATGAGTTGTCGATAGAATTGTTACAGAAAAAGCATCCCTCCATCCCTTACAACCCGCTCGTAGCCTCCGCATTTTTCCGGGCTGGTTATATTGAAGCCTGGGGACGGGGAATAGAAAAGATAAATAATGAGTGCAAAATGGCCGGTGTTCCTGCTCCGGAGATCAATTATGAATTTGCAGGGTTGATGATAACTTTTCAGGCAAGGATCGGAGAAAAGATCGGAGAAACCGGGAAAATATCACCCGAAACTACCCCAAAAGCTAGGGAGAAAACTAGGGAGAAAACTAGGGAGAAAATTCTGAAGCTGATTTTAGAGGATACCTCCATTTCCATCGAGGAAATGTCCAATAAAATAGGAATTACACAAAAAGGAATTGAATGGCAAATCATGCGTTTGAAGAAAGATGGAATTCTTGAACGCATAGGTCCGGCCAGGGGCGGATATTGGAAAGCCATTGAGAAAAAGCCATGAGCAAGGTAGGGACCGCTTTCGGGAGCTTATGCTACCATTATGAATAAGCAAAAATTTCGGTTTGCTTATATTGATGCTTTTGCCGGTAATAATGTCAAAAAACTCATCTATTGAATGGACAGAATCCACATGGAACCCTATTACGGGCTGTTCTAAAATAAGTCCGGGATGTAAAAACTGCTACGCCGAAAGAATGGCTAAAAGATTAAAGGCTATGGGGCAAGCAAATTATCGTAACGGTTTTAAAATAACTACTCACCCACTTGCAGCTGAGCTGCCATTGAAATGGAAAAAACCTAAAACCATCTTTGTGAATTCCATGAGTGACATTTTTCACGAATTAGTTCGGAAAGCATTTATTCTTAAATTGTTTGATGTAATGAATAAAGCAGACTGGCACTTATACCAAATATTAACCAAACGATCTGAGAGAATGCTTGAGCTGAATTCAGAAATCCCATGGGCAAAACACATCTGGATGGGAGTAACTGTTGAAGATGCAGATTATAAATTCAGAATAGATGATTTGCGAAAAGCAAAAGCAAACGTAAAATTTTTATCGTTTGAGCCATTAATCGGGAGTATTGGAAAAGTTAATCTAAAAGGAATAGATTGGGTTATTGTTGGCGGAGAATCCGGTCCTGGAGCAAGACCAATGGATATACAATGGGTACTTAATATTCAAAAGCAATGCCGCATGGCAAAAGTGGCATTCTTTTTTAAGCAGTGGGGTGGAATTAATAAAAAAAAGACAGGTCGATTACTGAATGGTAAAGTCTACTGTGAAATGCCGGAACGGGTTAAGCTTACAGTTGCCGCTTAAAAGAATGTTTTGGAATAATTTAGAGAATGTTTAAAACTCGGAAAGTTGTCACTTTCAAATGCTCTGGGAAATTGAGGGATAGAATAAACGGGGTCGTAAGAATGTCGAGCAAAGGAAATAAATAATGGGCAAGTATGATCATTTGAAAATCTTAAAAAAAACAAAAGCAAGGACTCATCATATTTGTCAGAAATGTGGTAAAGAAATATTACCTAAGGAGAATTACTACAAAGAACATATTAAGGATAAATTCCTTCACAGCTTGCATCCTAAAAAATATTGTTCCTCTTGTTACGAAAAAAATGGGAACGAGTTACTGTCATTGTCGTGAAGGTCAGGTTTTATCTCAAAGACCTGATAAGCGTCATATGGAAAATCTGCGTGAAAGAAAAGAATGAACATAGAGAAAGGAACCTATGATATAGCTGTTAAGATCGTGGATGACAGAGGCGTAGAGAGCCTAAAGATCACGGAGGTGGAATGATGGGCAAACTGCATGTAGTGATTCCAAAAGAAAAGTTAGCCGAATTTTGCAAGCGCAACCATATTCGCAAATTGTCGATATTCGGTTCGGCTCTGCGAGAAAATTTAGGACCGGATAGCGATATTGATTTACTTGTTGAATTTGATCCGGACAATATACCCGGTTTAATACGACTGGCTGGAATGGAGAATGAGTTGTCCGAAATCCTGGGACGAAAAGTGGATATAAGAACAGCGCAAGATCTAAGTCGCTACTTTAGGCAAGATGTTATTAAATCGTCAGAGGTTCAGTATGCAGAAGAATGATGCCATACGCCTGCGCCATATGCTTGATGCTGCCAGGGAAACTGAGTTCTTTGTTCAAAACAAGACCAGGAAGAACCTGGACAATGATCGAAAACTGGTGCTTGCCCTTGTCAAATCTATCGAAATCATAGGAGAAGCAGCCACAAAAGTAACAGAAAAATACCGCAAAGACACTCCTCAGATACCATGGAAAAGCATTATCGGAATGAGAAATCGTCTTATTCATGGGTATTTTGATATTAATCTTGATATCCTATGGAAGACAGTTGTCGAGGATCTCCCACCCCTGATTGCCGAGCTTAAAAAAATCGTTGAGGTTCGCTGATGGCCAAATCCACGATTGATCAACTCATTATAAACCCTCCCTATGAAGAACCAAAGCAATACTGGAGCTATGACAGGGAGACCCGGCTGTTTGCGCTTAAGGATGGCAGACGCCCGGCAGGCTATCTGGATAAGTTTTTACTGCGGAAACAGGGCAGGGTAAACACTGGGACAGTTTTCCAATGCCGAAGCTCACTGTGGTGTGATCTGGTCAAGTAAAAACGGATACCCGGTTAAGCGACTTTTGCCAAAGTAAAATTACTCTCAAAAATATTTGGAGTTTTGTATCCCAAAAACGAATGGAGACTGTGACTGTTTGAAAAGCACGCCTCAATGCCGTATAACCCCCTCATCGCGAATGCTTTCTTCCGTGCCGGACTGATTGAAGCCTGGGGCCGTGGTATATACAAAATTATCAGTGAATGTGAAATGTTTGGCGTTGCTCCGCCGAAATTCAACTGTGATTTCTCTGGCTTCATGGTCGAGTTCGAGGCAAAGGTCGAAAAAGTGTCGGGGAAAACGTCGGGGAAAATATTAGAACTGATGAAATCCAATAGCAGTATAACTATACCTGAACTGGCCTTAGAAATTGGTGTGACAGAGCGTTCTATAGAGAGGAACATTCAAAACCTGCAAAAAGAAGGCATAATCCAACGCATTGGTCCTGCCAAAGGCGGGCATTGGGAAATTATCATAAAAAAGTGAGATGAATATGTGCGAACTTGCGGGACGTACGAACTTGAACTTGCGTGCATTAGTTTATAAGTTGACGTGGTAATTAAACTTAAGAACGTAGTTGACCCCGGTTAAATAAAAACAAAGTCGATTTAACTGGGCAGGCTATGTTGAATAATTGTAAGGATAAAGGGCGTAAAGAAATTAAAAAGTGAAAAATCCTTTTGGGCCTGAGTTCAAAAAGTAAAAAATCCTTTATATTCTACAATGAACCCTCATATCGCATGGTTTAGATTTTACGAAGAATTAAATGATTTTCTTCCGGCTGATAAAAGAAAAATCGCATTCCCTTATAAATTTTCCGGCAGTCCATCAGTAAAGGATATCATTGAAGCAATCGGCGTGCCGCACACAGAAGTTGATCTCATCTTGGTCAACGGC
>JAUVVL010000009.1 GCA_030604635.1 Desulfobacteraceae bacterium | reverse complement strand
TAATGACCCACTTGATGTCATCGGTTTTTATGGATATCCCGTCGTCGGCAATCCCGATTAACGATTCTGTCGCCGGAACCTGTTTTAGCAAAACAAAGATTTCCACTGTCTGCACCTTTCCTTTCATGCCTTGAATTTAACTAATTGGACCATCATAAGGTAAAAGGAAAAACGTGATAAACCCTTTAAAAAACTGGATTACACTCTTCCAAAAAAATTAAACTACAGTACGGGTCTTTTGTTGTCAATAAAATTGTATCGCTATGAATTATACAAATAAGTCTTTATGTATTAATTTAGTTTTTTGAAAAAACGTGTCCCACAAGCATTCAGGTAATCCGGTATTAAAGTGGGTCACTGTTTGACACGATTTAATACCGGATTACCTGAATGCGAAAATGTTTTCAAAGGGCTAAAATGTTACGTCTTTATAAGGGATAAGCCGTCAACTTTTAGCCTTAACCTTGATAAATCCTTTTGAATAATAATCGGTTAAGGCGCCATTTTGTTTGACAACAATCAGGCATTCAGTGTTGTCAAGGCTGTTCACCAGCTTAAGACCTTTTTCAGGACCCAAAACCATAACGGCGGTTGCAAGACCATCTGCAAAGGTGCATGTATCAGACATGATTGAAACACTTACAACCCCGTTTGTTATCGGATACCCATTATTCGGGTCGAGTATATGGGAAAAGCGCTTTCCGTCTATTTCGAAATAAATTCTGTAATCACCGCTCGTTGCAAAGGCTTTGTCTTGCAAGGTTAAAACTTTGAATACTTGATCGTAAGGCGCATCTTTTTGGGGTCTGTTGATACCGATCCTCCACTGCTTGCCGTCTTTCCTGAGGCCGGAAGCAAATACCTCGCCTCCAATCTCCACAAGGAAGTTTTTTATTCCGTTTGTTCTAATAAGCATTGCAATTTGATCAACAGCATATCCCTTTGCAATGGAGGCAAGATCAAGGGATATGGAAGCTTTTCTTTTTAACAGATACCGGTCGGGTGAAATTTCGATATGATTGAATCCGACATCGGGTAAAATTGCTTGAATTTCTGATTTTGAGGGGATTCTTTTTTTGTTTTTGGAATTGCCGAAGCCCCAAAGATTTACAAGCGGCTTGATGGTGCCATCCCAGGCTCCGCCGGTTAGTTGATAAATATTTTGCGCAACTGTCATTACATGCAGAAAGTCGTCTGATACATAGAATTTTTCTCCAATGCGGTCCAAGGCATTAAATCGGCTTATTTCGCTGTTTTTTCTATAGGTGGACATGCTGTAGTTTATCTCTTCAAGCTTCATCTCAATCTTGTGCTTAAGGCCTTCAGTATTATCGAAAAACCCGGTGACAATCTTTATGTAATAGACTGTACCCATGGTTTTTCCTGAGAACTCGGCTTCATTTTGAATGCCGCATCCTGCGAATAATAAAACGAAAAAGATAATAACTGTTTCATTAAAATATTTTTTCACAGCAATGAATTTCAAACCAAGGTCTCCGGCAATTTGATTTCGAATCGATTTTGCCAACAGTTCAAACGATTCATGGATAAAAGTCTGAACATTTTTCAAAGGTCTCTCTTTGGAATGGCCGGGAAAGGGGGACAGCGCAAAACCTTCAAGTAAAGGAATGATGGATTATTTGCCTGTTCTTGAAAAAATATAGTATCCAGATGGAAACGGCTTATTCATCTTCTATATTATTTAAATCATCATCTATGACTTTGATAGGACGAGTAATATTTTTTATTTCGCTTTTGTCATTAAGATCCGAATTAGAGACATCTCCATCAAGCAATTCATCAATTTCGGCCGGCTCGCTTTCAACTTCATCCTCAACAACCGGCGCTTTACGATCTTTTGTCAACATATCCATGTCATTAAAGAATAGCTCAATGGATTGATCATGTTCGGGTTCATACATGTTTATAACCGCTTCGGCTATTTTTTCAGCACATATACTGATCGGAAACAATGTCTTAGTCCTCAATGTGGAAATAAGAGTCTCTTTTCCTTTTGCAATTGCCGATTCTATAGACTCATCGTCATATATTTCCTCGCAGAGGAGTGATAATATTTCTTTATCCAACTCAGCATACTCTCTGATTATCAGCTTGTTTTCTTCATCGTTTTTCAAAATCGAATATTTTTGCTTCATGGTCTCTCTCCTAATATACAATGGAATTTCTATCTTTGACTTTTTACGAAATCGTCAATTCTACTTTGTCAGATTTGAAAAATTGTGCAAATAAGAACGCCCGCCTCGATGAGAATCAGACTCCGGGCGTGTCAAACTCGCGCATAAGTGGGCGTTATGAAAAAGAAGGAGCCAATCCTGTAAAACCATGTTACTGACAGGACCGGTTTTTATAGGCACCAACTCAAGGCTTTTCTGTGTGCTGCTTTTTCATAACGCTCACTAATACACTCAAACAGTGACACTTTCTAGGCCTGATCACCATAGGGGCTCACTGATGCTTTTCCCGAAATGTGACAAAGTAAAATTAACCAATCTTTAGAGGATTGATTTTTTCATTTTTCAAATAGCCTCTCGGAAATCATAAAAAAAGAGTCATGTCAATAAACAATAATGCTTTCATGTCGATAAATATATTGACCGGTAATTTGCTAAATGGTAAATAAAAAATTAGTAACAGTTTAGTTCTTTGAAGCAAATCGATTTCAAACGAGCGGGAATATTTTCAAAAAGCTAAAGTTTTACAAAAATTAAAGTATTCGGAGGGATGGCTGAGTGGTCGAAAGCGGCGGTCTTGAAAACCGTTGAGTGTAACAGCTCCGTGGGTTCGAATCCTACTCCCTCCGCCATAATAATTGAGGAGAGATGGCCGAGCTGGCTGAAGGCGCTCGCCTGCTAAGCGAGTGAGGGGTGAAAGCTCCTCCGAGGGTTCGAATCCCTCTCTCTCCGCCAGCAAGTATGCCCGATTATAAAATTCGGGCTTTTTTATCTTGAGATATCCGGGTTAAACGAGATTCGCCTGTGGCGATTATTCATGATACACATGCGATCTGGTTGTTGGTAGAGCATTGTTCAATCCGTTGGAGAAAAGGATCTGAAACAGTCGAGACTCACCGAACTTGAATCCTGCTATTGAAATGTTTAAAAACAGGCGCCATCGCCTCACAAACGCTTCATCAAATAATTCCCTAACTTTTTCGACATTTTGCTCATGATTTTCCGCCCATTTTTCAAGAGTTTTGGCATAGTGTAACCACAAATTTTCAACATCTAATATAGAAAAACCGATTTTTCCCATTTCGCGCGTGATTTCGTGAAGTGCGGGAAGATAGCCCCCCGGGAATATATATTTAAATATCCAGGGATCGCTTGGAGACGGAGTATCTTTCCCAATGGTATGCAGCAGACCCAGCCCACCGGTTTTCAATAAATCCGAAACTTTTTGAATAAAGGCGGGGATGAATTTTTTCCCCACGTGCTCAAACATGCCGATGGAAACCACTTTATCGAACTTTCCGCTTAAATGTCGATAATCCTGATACAAAACCTCAATCTGATCTTGAAGTCCCAATTCCTTGATTTTACGATTGGCATACTCGTACTGATTTTGCGATATCGTATTTCCAACACCGGTTATTCCGTATTTCTTGGCGGCATAAATAAGCATTCCGCCCCAGCCGCAGCCGATGTCGAGCAGCGATTCATTCGGCTTGAGTATAAGTTTGCGGGCAATATGCTCGTATTTATTCAATTGCGCTTGTTCCAGAGAATCGTCTGGCCTTTTAAAATATGCGCAGGAATATGTCATGGTCTTGTCAAGATAAAGCGCATAGAATTCATCGCCCAGGTCGTAATGGTAAGAAATATTTTTAGGGGAACGCCGCAGCGTATCGCGGTTTAACAGCGAAAGGATAAAAAATCGAAATTTTTGCCAGAAAGGTAACCGGTATTCGTCAAAATCAATGGCTAATCCTAGACGAAAAAGCTCCTGCATATCGTTCTCTATATCCAGATCTCCCTCCATATAGGATTCGCCAAACCCCAAAAAACCTTTTCCGATGATGCTTCTGGCAGCATTCTTTGTTTTCAAACGTAATGTTGCCCGGGAAACATCTCCGAAACGTATTGCATCGCCGTCCCAGAACTCTACGGCAAAGCATGCCTTTGGATCGGATTGATGTATCATCTCAGCTATATTTTTGAAAGCTTTTTTCATGATAACTTTCCTTGTATAGCGTCAAAGAATAGGAGGAAGCATTCAAAATCAGGCAATAGGAACAATTCGGAAGTGAAGCCAACAGAACTTTAGATATTTCAAAATTATTTGAGTTTTGCCCATTTGTTTTCCGGGGTCAAGCGGCCGCCCATGCCACAATGGGAGCACTCAACGGCAAGCGGCCTTTCATCTGAGGTTATCTTGATGGGTGCTTTACATTTGGGGCATTTGATGACTATCTTCTTTTTATCCTCTGCTTTAACAGCTGGTTCTGCTTTGCCGCCACCAATGAATGCCATTATTGCCTGTCGAACACACTCATGGTCATCGCCCCTTCCGAGGGCTTTTAATTTTTCATATTCTTTTTTTGAAAGAGCAAGTCTTATCTCTAATGTGTGTGTATCTTCCAGAGCCTTGTTAAGCTCCTCTAAAGCGGCAGCGAGATTTGAAAATTTCATATCTCCTATCTGCATTTTTTCCTGGATTATATCAGTCAGATCCTCAGCAGAAAACCATTCGTCGTCTATTTTTATTTTGCCATCTTGCAAATTAATTTCACTCATATACCCTCACTTTTATTATAATAAAAATACGTGTCTCTATTATTTAATAAATATTTTTATCTTTGTCCACTATTATTAGCGTTAATGCCTGTCATAATTCTAAGTGCAGGGATATCGAAATAAAAACTGTTTTAAAACGAATAGAATTGCGCTTGACAAATGGTTATTTCCTTATTAATCAATATCTTTTTTAGGGGGAAATGATCTGATTAAATATTAATTTTAACAGAATATTCAAAGAATCATTGAGAGGAGGATAGGTCCAGATCAGTTTATCAAAACATATTGGATTAATTAATGCTTTGAGGTTTTACCGTAACAATGAGTGAATGCATTATAAGGAAAGGAGAGAGAATATGAGTGAAACAGGACATGGTGGCAAAGAAATTAAAGAAAGGATTATGGAACCTTCAGAGGCTGCCAAGAGGATCAAGGGGCTTACAGAGGTCCCGATTCGAAGCCAGATCGCCAATGAGGTCATTGATATCTCTTATGGTTTTTTCACGCCTCTTGAAGGATTCATGGGAAAAGCCGATGTGGATTCTGTATGCAAGAACATGAAGCTTGCCGACGGAACCGTATGGAGCATTCCGATCCTTTTCGATCTGTCAGAAGGAGAAGTAGCTGATTACGGAGTCAAAGAAGGTGTTTCACTCCTTCTGACCTATGGCGGCAACCCCATGGCCATTTTTGAAGTGGAGGAGATCTTCGATTACGATAAAAAGGCGATGTGTCAGGATGTATACGGGACAGATGAGGATAAACATCCGGGATGCGCACGAACCTATGAGTACAAGGATAAATTCATCGGTGGAAAGATCACCCTTGTCAATCGGCCCAAAATCAACCCGCCCTATGATCCATACTTTATACCGCCTCTTGAAATGAGAAAAGCTTTTAAAGAAAAGGGCTGGGAAAGGGTTGTGGCCCATCAGACCAGAAATGTGCCTCATACCGGCCATGAATGGCTCATGAAGGGAGCCTGGTTCCAGAGCTATGCCGAACTGACCATTGAAAAACCGCTTGTGGGTGTGCTGGTAAATGCGATCATCGGAGCAAAGCGAAAAGGAGACTACATTGACGAGGCCATTATCTTAACCCAGGATGAGTTGAGGAAATCAGGTTATTTCGGGGATCATAACCATCTTACTTCTCTTACCTTCTGGGATATGCGCTACGCAGGCCCGAGGGAGGCTATATTTCATGCCATGCTGAGGACCAACCTGGGTCTGTCCCATCATATGTACGGGAGGGATCATGCAGGGGTCGGAACCTATTACGGGGCATATGATGCCCATCATTTGCTTGCCAGCGTACAGGATGATCTTGACATCACTCCTGTATATTCCATGAACTGGCTATTCTGTCCGCATTGTGGAGAGATTACATCTGAAGGCCTGTGTAATCACAGGGATGAGTGGCAAAAGTTCAGCGGAACTCTGATCAGGAGCATCGTGCAAGACGGTGTAAAGCCGCCTCGTCTGATTTTCAGACCTGAGGTTTTTGATCTGGTTCTGGAGTGTGCTGATAAATACGGGTTCGGGTCGCCCTTTGTAACAGATGAATACCTCGAAAAGAGGATTCCTGTCTTTGAAATTCCGCCAATGTAATAGGAGGTGATATTATGGCCAAAGGAAAATACCCCATCAATATTTGGGTTAATGAAGAAAGATACGAAAAACTGCAAAAGGCCGGATTGTCCGGAATGTGTGAAGAGATGCTGGCCGGTCTGAAGGTTATAAGGGTCTATGCGAATGATCCTCAAAGAGACAAGATACTAAAGGTTTTCCCGACAGCTAAATTCGACAGTGCGACAACCAAGAGTATCGAACTCCTTCCAAGGGATGTGAAGGATAAGATTTTTAGTGTAGTTATTGATAAAGAGAGCGTAGATATATTAGATGATTTCCTGAGTGCATATTAGTTTACACAATGACCATAAACTTAAAAGGGAGATGTCGAATGACATCTCCCTTTTTTTGTCAAAAAATTAAGGAGAGACTTTCTTGCCTCCCCTTAACTGTAATTTATGGCTGTAATTTCAAATTAGCGGTTACTGCCTGCCTGAATACTCATTATATGCCATGGCCACCGTCCGATAGACGAGATGGGCAAGCTTTGAAAACGGCAGAAATGCAAACAGATTGAAAACAAAGACAAGATGGATGAAATACGTCCAGTAGGTTATACCGGCTAAACCTGCCATCCTTGTTATTTCGGTAAGCATGCCGGTAAGCCCGAGTCCCAGAACTAGTCCCAGCAGGTACCAGTCCTTGTAGGCTGTGGTCTGATCGGTTTTGGACAAACGGTTCCATATCATCAGGGCACCGCCGATAATAAGGGCCACACCGCTGATATTGGCAAGCCATTTAGCGGGGTGTAGCTGTGAATAGGGGCCATGCCATTGAAGTATATAAAGGTGAATAAAGAATATGTTGGTAACGATGAAGAGCCCGATAAATGAATAAAATACCAACAGATGGGCTGTGGCACGGTCTTTATTTTCGGTGCATTCTGAAAACTTGTCGTGTTTTAATATGGTTGGTATTACACGAATCAATGCCTTAATCAAACCGACAAAGTCGAGTTCCTTCTTGTCGGTCTTTCCTTCAAGGAGGGCATTTTCGTGGATATCATTAATAAAGTTTTTGAGCCCCATGGCGAAAATCGCCACAACCCAGACAGCCAGCGGGATGAAAATCATGTCGACCAGCCAGGTGGAAAAGAATTTAGTTTGGGCAATCTCCTCGCCGCCGGGAGTGAAATCGAGCAGGCCCGTGATAAGGCCCAGAACTATAAATATTGCTGTGGGAATCAATAAAAGTATAGGCAGAAATTTTGGGCTATTGACCCACTTTCCCAGAGTCTTTGGAACAGCATAGGTTGCGATTGCGTAAGATCGAACAGCCCCCAGCACTTCACCAGGTTTTGCACCGCGCGGGCAGTTGGTCGTACAATCCCCGCAATGATGGCACAGCCATATGTCAAGATTACCGACCAGTCTGTCCTTTAATCCCCATGATGCTGCAATCATCTCCTTTCTGGGAAAGGGTTTGGTGTCAGGAGAAATAGGGCAGACCACCGAACAGGTTGCACATTGAAAGCACTTTTTCAGGGTGTCGCCCCCAAGCCCGACGATTTCTCTGACAAAGTTTACATCAGGCTCAATCAGGTATTTGTCCGTCATGTGAGTACCTCCTATATTGAAATTGATTATTGACGATTGAAAATTGACGATTTATGGAAGTCGCCTCGCTTCTATATTTTGATTATAATTATTCTAAAATTTGAAATATATTTTAAATATCCTTAAATATTCAATCGTCAATCGAAAATCTTCAATTATTTAGAATCCCTTGAACGGGTTCGGGCCTAACTCTTCAACCAATTCCACAAAGTCATTTATCATTTTCGGAAGCTTGTCATACTCGTCGATTGCGACCTGGAATTGGGCAACCCGCTCTTCTTCCAGAGCCAGGCTCGACAGGGCATCGCCGATCTTCTGCATCCTGATATCCGAAAGTTCGCTCCCTTTGATAAAATGGCACTGGTAGTCGTCGCCATGTTTGCATCCCAGGAGAAAAGCTCCGTCCATACCCTTGGCCAGGGCATCTTTGATCCAGATCACGTTCATGGATCCCAGGCAACGAATCGGAATAAACCGGACATCGGCTGAATAGCTGAGCCTGTTCAAACCGGCAATGTCGAGGGCCGGATAGGCATCGTTTTCACATACAAACCCGACGATCCTGAAAGGAGGCTCGTCATAATCGTCTTCCGAAGGTACGCCGACGGCTTTGACCTGGGAACCGACGCTGTCGATATTGAAATCGGCAAAACCGACGATCCGTTCGGGACATGCACCCATACAGGTTCCGCAGCGCCGGCAGCGCGCCGGATTCGGCTTGGGGGTTCCCTTTTCATCGTCATCCAGGGCGCCGAACGGGCATTCATCTGTACACCGCTTACACTGGGTGCATCTCTGGAAGAAGAAATCCGGGAATGTCATATCGCCGGACCTTGGGTGGACGGAGACGCCCCGGTTTACAGATTCGATACATTGAATCGCTTTTAAGGCAGCACCGGTGGCGTCCTCGATCGATTCTTCCATGGTCATACTGCGACGGATAGCTCCGGCAGCGTAAATACCGGTTCGCTGGGTTTCATAAGGAAAGCAGATATAATTGGAGTCGCAATACCCGTCAAAAAGACCGATATCACGGAAAGCCGGACCCTGTCTGTAAGCCATATTGATCACAGGGTCATCCACAGTAACCGGGACCATACCGGTAGCCAGCACCACCATGTCAGCCTGGACCTTGACTTTTTCACCCAGCAGGGTGTTGTCAGCCTCCACAATCATGCCGTCGCCGTTTTTGGATACACTGACAACTTCACCTTTGGTCAAAAAGATTCCTTCATCCTGCTGGAGGCTCTTGTAAAAGTTTTCGAGCAGACCTGGTGTCCGCATGTGCTGGTAAAAGATATAGGCCTTGCCGTCATCATAATCCTCGCGCACATATTTGGCTTGCTTTAACGATACAAGGCTTGTAACCGAACCGCAGTAGTCAAAGTCAGCATCATCATCACCCTTGCCAGGGCTTTGCACAAATACAACCGATTTGGCTTCCTTGCCATCGGATGGTCTGGTGATATTGCCTTTTGCAGCCATCTCCTCGAACTGGTGGTTGGTGACAACATCCGGCAGTTCACCAAAACCGAGATGGGCAAATTCATCCCCTTCTGGTTCATACGGCCGCCATCCGGCAGCAAGTACTACGGCACCGAATTTTTCGCCATCCGGGTCGAATTGCAGAATGTCAAGCTTGCCTTCATTGTATTCAAGGTAACGCTTATGTTGCTCTTCAACATCCAGTTCCTTACCGCTTTCATCGAACTTCATCTCTTCGGGCAGCGGATAGGGGACGTCATACTCGATCTTTTCACCGGGCTTTTTAAGTGTTACGGTGAAATCTCCAGGCTCACCGGCAAGACGGGCAACGATCTTGTCTGTCTTAACAATAATATTGTCATAAGCCTCGAGTTCTTTGATTTTGGCTTCGATGACCGGTGGAACAAGGTTTTCATAGGGGTCTTCATTGGGTAGCTGTTTGCGAATTTTGGTCGCATATCCGCCCAGCGATGATTCTTTTTCAACGACTGTAACTTCATAACCGGCTTTGGCTGCATCAAGGGCAGCCGAAATACCGGTGATGCCGCCGCCGATGACCAGAATTTTTTTGCTCAGGGTTTCAAGCTTATACGGCTCCGGCAAGTCGATCTTCTCAACCTTGGCCATTCCCATTTTCAGATAATCTTCAGCCAGCATCTGGAGTCTGTCAAAGTGTTCTTCATCATCCTTTTGTTCTTCAGTAAGGGCTGGAAATTCCGATCTGGGATGGGACCAGACAACCTGCTCTCTCAGATTCACCCGGTCAACGATACAGCCGTCAAACTTGAAGACATCATAATTGACCCGGCGGGAACAGGCTGCAATAATTAGTGTGTTGACACCATCATCGGCTATATCTTTTTTGATGAGTTCGACCCCTTCCTTTCCGCATAAGAAAGGATGGGTTTTTACAGGAAGACCTTCTTCTTCAGGGACTTCACACAGCTCTTCCATTTCAAGGGCATCTCCGATGCCGCAACCTGTGCAGATATATACACCATACTTTTTATCCATGGATAACCTCCTACTTTCTCACCAGGGTTTGAATCGCCTTAAGGGCCATGCCGGTAGCATTCTGGTTTGACGAAACCACATCTGACGGCTTATTGGCGCATCCTGCCGCAAACATGCCGCCTTTTTCAAAATCATTGATGATAAAGCCGTCTTCATTGTATTTCAGATCAGCAGGCAGCTTGGCTGTTGCAGATGTCGGCTGCATGCCGGTGGCAAGGACAGCCATTTCGACGGTTTCCTTGATTTTTTCCCCTGTTACGGCGTTTTCCGCAACAACGGTGATATTGCCGGTTTCCGGATCTTCACTGACTTCCGCCACCTTGCCTTTGATCAAAAAGACATTTTCATCTTCTTTGATTTTCTGGTAAAACTTCTCGTAGCGCTGGCCCGGAGTCCTGACATCGATATAAAAGATATAAACCTTGGCGTCTGGGTACTGTTCACGGATATAGGTGGTCTGCTTCAGGGACGCCATGCAGCAGATATAGGAACAATAGGGAAGATAATTTTCGTCTCTGGATCCGGCGCACTGGACAAAGGCAATGCTTTCGGGCTCCTTGTTGTCCGAGGGGCGTGTAATTTTTCCCTTGGTGGGCCCGTTGGCAGAGGCAAGCCTTTCCATCATCATGTTGGTAATAACGTTCGGGTACTGGCCGAAACCTAAATTGTCAATTTTTGTGGCATCATAAGGTTCCCAGCCTGTGGCCCAGACAATGGCTCCCACCTTCCGGTTCATGGTTTTGGCTTCCATGTCAAAATCGATTGCATCGTATTTGCAGGCTTCCTTACACCTTTTGGCATCATCAGTTCCGATGATCTGGGGGGAGATTACGTAGCGGGCCGGAAAGGCCATTTCAAAGGGCAGGTAAGCGCCTTTGATTTTATTCATTCCAAAATTGAAATCACTGGGAATTTCTGTTTCGCAGGCCTCAGTGCAATCTCCGCAACAGGTGCAATTTTCGTTAATATACCTGGGGTTTAACTTGATGGTTACATCATAGCTGCCCGGTGTTCCGTCAACTTTTTCGACTTCTGTCTGTGTGAAAACTGTTATTTTCGGGTTATCCTTAATTCTCCGGAAATTGATTTCCAGTCCACAGCTTGGAGGGCATAGCTTGGGGAAATATTGATTTAGCTGTGCCACTCTTCCGCCCAGGTAAGGATTTTTTTCGACCAAAAACACCTCGTACCCCACTTCGGCAGCTTCAAGGGCCGTGGTCAACCCGCTTATCCCTCCTCCAACTACTAAAATGCTTCCGTTAGCAGGGGCTGCTTTGTCTTCTGTCATGCTATCCCTCCGTGCATTATGAGTTTAATTGGATAAAAATTGCTTAGCTTATTTTTTGTTTCATGAGTACATCCCTTCAGGCGATATCCTTTGTTCACGGTGTCCATGTGCCAAAAAGTTTTGTCTTTTCCGCGGTAATAAAACTTTTGAGCATCTGGACACAACACATTTACCATTTGGATATCGCCCAAAGGCGAAAAGTACTCATATACTTTTACTTAATAAAAACCTCCAGGCGCCCAGCGGCACCTGGAGGTATGTCCAACTATGCTACAGCCGATCCGGCATTAATCAGGGATGATCTGTATGTAATCTTTCTTGAATATATCCCAGGTTCCTGCCTTGGGGTCATACTTGGAGTTGACAAAGCAGAACCAGTTCTCATCATCCTGGCCCGGATAGTCGGACTGGTAGTAGAATCCGGGATAGCGAGTCTCTTTACGGAACTGGATGTGACGCAGGTGAGACTCTACCGTCCAGATGCGGTGGAAGATTTCCCAGCAACGCATCAATTCGTGGAGGTCACCGGCCGCCAGTTTCTCGCAGTCTTCGCGCATCAAATTGAGCAGACCCAACACGATCTCCAGACTTTTATTGCTTGTCTGATAGTATGTTGCCGTACCAGCACCATATTCGTGGGTGGCCTTCATAAGACGATAGGTCATCCCGTCTGGCTTGAGATAATTGGGGTTGATATCTATAGCCGTGGTATAATCACAATGCTCCAGGAACAACCTCACCGGCTTGTAAAGAAGGTCGACCAGTTCTTCGTTTGACCGGCTTAAAGTCGGTGTGAAGTCGGCATTGTCACGCGCGAACCTGGCCATGGCCTTGGCACCAATCCGTCCTTCAGCATGGGAGCCGGATGAGAACTTGTGACCGGAACCGCCCACACCGTCGCCTGATGTAAACAGACCGTTAACCGTGGTCATGCGGTTGTAAACCTTGTCTTTGTAACGGATCTTGTATTCTTCGGGGACCCAGTCAAAATCAGGCCCGGAGCACCACAGACCACAGCAGCCGGAATGGGAGCCAAGCAGATACGGCTCTGTAGGCATAACCTCGGAATTCTTCTTGGAGGGGTCAATGTTCATTCCGCACCAGAGGTTGGCTTGCCCGCAGGTCATGTCGAGAAAGTTTTCCCATGCCTCTGATTCAAGGGCCTTGTACTCCTTCTTGCTTAATTGTTCACCCATTTCCTTCAGCGCTGTCACCGTATCCATCATGATTGGACCGCGGCCTTCCTTCATCTCAAAGACCATCAGGTGGTTACGCAAACATGTGGGTGTAATGGCGGCGGTGCCGTAAGGAGCATATTTTTCAAGCTCTGCCTTGGAAGCATCACTGGCCGCGTAGAGTTCGCCCAGACCGTTTAGTGTTTTGGCCTTGAAAAGAAGGAACCAGGCACCTACAGGACCATAACCGTCTTTATAACGTGAGGGGGTGAACCGGTTTTCCATCATGGTAAGCTCGGCCCCGGCCTTCATGCACATGGTGTAAGTGGAACCCGCGTTCCATACCGGATACCATGCACGGCCCTTACCTTCACCAACGCTGCGGGGCTGATAAATGTTGACTGCACCGCCGCATGCCACCATCATGGTATTGCATTTAATGATGTAAACTTTGTTCTCCCGGACAGAAAAACCGACCGCACCGGCGATCCTGTTTTCCTCATTGGCATCCAGGAGAAGCTCAACGATAAAGACACGTTCAAGGATGTTTTCATCTCCGAGAGCAAGTTTAGTAGCTTCGGCAATGATCCTTTTGTAGGACTCGCCGTTGATCATGATTTGCCACTTGCCGGTACGGACAGGTTTGGCACCTTCTTTTAAGGTACCCATCTTCAGGCCCTTTTGGCCGTCAAGTTTCTTTCCTTCATCTGTCATTTTCCACAGGGGAAGACCCCATTCCTCGAACAGGAATACAGAATCATCAACATGACAGCCAAGATCAAAAATAAGGTCTTCACGGACAATGCCCATCAGGTCGTTGCGGACCATGCGCACATAGTCCTCCGGTGTATTCTCGCCGAGATAGGTGTTGATCGCTGAAAGACCCTGGGCAACTGCACCGCTGCGCTCCATCGCAGCTTTGTCCACCAGCAGGATTTTCTTGTCAGGCGCCCATTTCTTGATCTCAAAAGCAGTTCCGCAGGCAGCCATTCCGCCGCCTACAATCAGGATGTCAACTTCACGCTCTTCAACTTCCGGATCCTTGACAGCTTTGGTTTCACCTAAAGGTTTATTCGGTAATGCCATATTATATCCTCCTTAAATAAGATAATCGTGATTAGTCATTTTACTGGATCTTTGCAAATCATAGCTTGCTCAGATGGTTGTCGGTTTTGGTATCTCGTAGCCGTCTGCCTCTTCGGTACTAAGCAGCTCACTGTCAAGGTCCTTGCCTGCTAGATCCAGGTAAGCATTGGCACTGCCTTCCGGGGTTGTCCGGATGGGGAACTTAAAGCGCCTGATGGTACCGTTTCTGAACTTACAGGTCCACATAACATCCTCGGTTCCCAGCATCGGCATAATGCTGCTTCCAAGCGGTACAAAGTCAGCATAACCTCTTACTTCAATTGCCTGGGTGGGGCATATTTTGACGCATGAAAAACATTCCCAGCACTGGTCCGGCTCCTGGTTGTAAGCCTTCATTTCATTGGGTTCCAGAACCATCAGATCGTTGGGGCAAATGTACATACATGCGGTCTTGTCGCCGCCTTTGCATCCATCACACTTTTCAGAAATTACAAAACTTGGCATTTATTATACCTCCTGATTTTGCTTTGTAAGAATTTTAATATCTCAACCTCTGACAAAAATTTTTAGTACATTTTTTAAGCTGTTGGCACCTCCCTTCATAACTTTGGCCCAAAAAGGTCATTTTTTGGGCCGGTTTTTTTAATCATCCCTCTGTGACAATGAAAGTGAGACACCTACCTCTTGAAAAATTAGTGCAGGGCGGGTAGGAGGTTTTTCATGAAAACAATACAACTGACATCCCCAGACAGTAACCAAGTTCAGGTTTTAGCATGGGGGCAACTCCGGTCGCCCTATGGGCTCCCTCCGTTGCCCCCATGGCTGGCGGACGCGATTTAAAGTTCCAATAATTTTGTTAATTCAATATATTCTTTAAAATCAAGAAGATAACGCAAACAAAAATATTAAAATAGACAAATAACAATTAACATTATTCTTGTCAAGAACTTTTGGGCAAGCCTAATTTTTAAATATTTAGGTGTTATTATGCATAATCCGGCGGTGACGATATCTGGATGGCCATGTTCGAATTAGCACAATATATTGTGCTAAAAGGCATTTATATTGTAAACAATTTCAGAAAATAAATCCTGTACAGCATTTGAAAAACCCAAATGAGCAAAACAGACTTTTTACGAAATCATTTTGGCAACTATTCTGCCACCCCGCCTGCCGGATGCCTGCCCGCCGGTCGGGAGGCGGGGCGGGCAGGTAAGACACAAAGGAAATAAAAATATATGTAACATTTTAGCCCTTTGAAAACATTATCGCATTCAGGTAATCCGGTTTTAAACCGTGTCAAACAGTGACCCACTTTAAAACCGGATCACCTGAATGCTTGTGGGACACGTTTTTCAAAAAGCTAAATTAATACTATTATTCTATTTTTTGTCAGGTCCATTTTTCAGTTTCTTTTCAAGTTCAGCGAAAAGGTCCTTTTGTTTTTTTGCTTGCTTAGCCTGAAATGACTCTATTTTCTGAGTAAAATCTTTTTTGCTATTCTGAAATTTTTTAAGATCTTCTTCAAGCCTGCTATCCTTTTCGCCTTTGGGGATTTCTTCTATTTTTAAATGGTTTTTGATAAAGAGCCGAGTTTCATAGGCGCCTTCAACCACCTCTATGATCCCCATCCTTATGAGTTTTTTGCATATAAAATTGCCATGTTCCATGGAAAAAGATATGGTTCTGCAAACCTCATCGATGGTAGGGGATGCAGCGTTCTGGTGAGCAAGAATCCTTATTGCTGCGACGACAAGATGAGCAATGGAATAAAAATCTGTTTTTTGCATAGCAACCCTTTTAATTGGAAAGTGACGAATTTGTAATACTAATCCGAGCGTTTTGATTTAGACATGTCCACTTTATTATGCTCGCCTTAGTAAGTCTTTTGCGAACGGCCAAAATGCTTGCCCAGGTGAGCAAAATAGACTTTTTACGAAACCAACAAAAGTTATGTTGCACCCTAATTGATCGTAAACAAAATGGGAAAAATATTTTAAATGTTTATTTTATTATGCATTTTGTATGTTCGGATGCATTTCCATATTCGCCCTTGATGCCTCGGATCCGGGGCATCCTCAACTTTCGCTCTCAATTAGGGTTGCAGCATCTTTATTCAAGCCACTTCTTGACATAAAATAACAAGGAGAGTAACATTTATTTTTAACTTGTCAAGCTTGTATGAAGCGGGAAATACCAGTTTGAAAAAATAATGGCCGACATTAAATCCAACAATGTGAATCTGTTGGACCTTAATCTATTTTGAAGGGGGATCTATGACTGAAATCATTGATGTAAAAGCAAGGGAAATACTGGATTCAAGAGGCAATCCTACTGTTGAGGTTGACGTTATTGTTGCCTGCGGTGCTGTTGGGCGTGCGGCAGTCCCTTCTGGTGCTTCCACTGGGAAACGTGAAGCCTTAGAGCTTCGAGATAAGCGATCAAAGCGTTTTGGCGGAAAGGGCGTAGCCACTGCTGTCAAAAACGTGCTGGATGAAATTGCTCCAGCTGTACGTGGTATGGATTCAGCAGATCAAATGGCCCTGGATAGTTTCATGATTGAACTGGATGGTACGTCCAACAAGTCAAAAATTGGAGCAAATGCAATTCTTGGCGTATCAATGGCTGCTGTCAGAGCGGCTTCAATAGCCTACGGATTGCCCCTTTACAAATATCTGGGCGGGATAAATGCCAGATGTCTTCCGCTTCCCATGATGAACATAATCAACGGCGGCGCACATGCCGCCAACAATCTAGATATTCAGGAGTTCATGATCGTACCTGTGGGCGCAAAGTCGATTGCCCAGGCTGTCCGGATGGGAGCAGAAACGTTTCACAGCCTGAAAAAGATACTTAAAGACAAAGGACTCAATACTGCTGTGGGCGATGAAGGGGGCTTTGCACCTGACCTTGAATCTAACGAAGAAGCCGTAAAATTCATAATTAGCGCAATTGAATCGTCTGGATACAAACCTGGCAGCGATATCGGGCTTGCCTTGGATTGCGCTGCAAGCGAATTTTACGAAAAAGGGAAATATGTCCTGAAATCGGATAATAAAAAGCTTAATGCCGACAAGCTTATCGATTACTACGAAAGTTTAATAGATAAATATCCTATCCTCTCCATAGAAGATGGTCTTGCCGAGCAGGACTGGGATGGCTGGGTATTGATGACCGACCGGCTTGAAGGGTCTATTCAGATCGTGGGTGACGATGTTTTTGTGACCAATCCCGAGATATTCGGCAAAGGTATTGAAGAAGGAATCGCAAACTCCATCCTGATCAAGCTTAATCAAATCGGGACGGTTACCGAAACCCTCGACACCATTGAGATGGCAAAGCAAGCAGGTTACACGACGGTGATATCCCACAGGTCCGGTGAAACAGAAGATACCTTTATTGCAGATTTTGTGGTTGGAGTAAATGGAGGCCAGATAAAGACAGGTTCAATGTCTCGAAGTGACAGGGTCGCCAAGTATAACCAGCTCATCAGGATTGAAGAGGAGCTCGGGGATGGGGCTATGTTTGCGGACGAAATATTTTAACCCGGCCAAAAAAGCACGAAAGAACCTAAAATCTACATAAAACGGAATCCACAATTGCATGATGAATCAAAACCTTAAAAAAATTGCTTTCTTCTTATTTGGCCTTGTAATTTTTTCATTTGTTTGCGTCCAGGTAAATGCCTATGTGTTACAAGGGCCCCATATTCTGGAGTTAATGACCCAGAAACTTGGCAAACACGAAAGGCTTATGGTTTCTCAGAAACTGATTTTTTATGATGACAGCCAGGAAAAGGGTGCAGTTGAACTCGTCGAGACCTTGAGGTATGTTTTTCCGGAAGCGTTCCGTTCAGATATTTTGTCTAAGAATGTGGAAAGGATTCAAGTTTTGTCAAAAGGAGTGGTCTTGACAGTGATTGACGGAAAGGTTGCGGCTGAACCTGAAACCCGGTTCGATCGTTATAAGGATATACTCCTTTACCGTTCACGGATGTTACTTGAACAAAGGCTTTCCATCCTTGGAGTGGATGTAAAGGTGTCAAGTCTGGGACGTTTTGAGGGCAAACCCGCATATGTTCTTGGCGCCCAATACCCGGATGAAACGGTTCCGCAGATTTGGTTTGACAAAGATTCATTCAGACCTTTCCGCTGGATAATTATGAGCAGGACCGGTGAAAGCCCTGATGACTCACTGGAAGTTCGTTATTTAAAATGGGGTAAATTGGGTAAGACATGGTATCCCATGCGGATCAAGTTTTATAAGAATGATATTCTGGTGCGCGAGATTAATGTGCAGAACATTAAGGTGAACCCTTCTTTTTCTAAGGATCTTTTTGATATCGAATATCTTAAATCGATCTATAAACCGGCCGCACCTGCTGTGCCGGATCAAAGTGAATCTGAGGAGCTGGATGAGGTTCAAAAGACAATCGAGGAATTCAAGAAAATATATGAGTAATACAAAATTTATATTTGTAACCGGCGGCGTACTTTCATCCCTTGGCAAAGGCCTTGCTTCCGCAGCAATCGGAGCACTTCTCGAAAGCCGGGGTCTTACGGTGACTATCCAGAAGCTTGACCCGTATATTAATGTTGATCCCGGAACCATGAATCCTTTCCAGCACGGTGAGGTATTTGTGACAGATGATGGCGCGGAAACAGATCTGGATCTCGGGCATTATGAGCGGTTCACCAAAGCTAAATTAGGCCGGGACAATAACTTTACCACCGGGAAAATATACCACTCTGTGATCACAAAGGAACGGAGGGGAGATTATCTAGGGGGCACTGTCCAGGTTATCCCCCACATTACAGACGAGATTAAAAAAAGCATTGAGCTTGTGGCAGTTGGAGTCGATATCGTTATTGTTGAAATCGGCGGAACCATTGGCGATATCGAGAGCCTCCCCTTTCTGGAAGCTATCCGGCAATTCAAGGCTGACGTGGGAAAGGATAATGTGCTCTATATCCATCTTACACTTGTTCCTTATATACCGACGGCAGGAGAGGTTAAGACAAAGCCGACCCAGCACAGCGTAAAGGAGCTGAGAAGCATCGGTATTCAGCCGGATATCCTCCTTTGCCGTACGGACAGATACCTGTCTAAAGATATAAAGTCCAAAATAGCCCTTTTTTGCAATGTTAGTGGTGATGCGGTGATTACGGCCAAAGATGTGGAGTGTATCTACGAAGTTCCTCTGATATTCCACAAGGAGGGTCTGGATGAAAAAATTGTGGAACTGCTAAATATCTGGACAAGGGCGCCGAGGCTGGAGGATTGGGAGAAACTTGTCAAAAGCTTAAAAGAGCCTGAAATGTCTGTTACCATCGCAATCGTCGGGAAGTACGTCAATCTGACAGAATCGTACAAGAGTTTAAACGAGGCTCTGAGCCACGGCGGGATCCCCAACGATTGCCGGGTTAATCTTATATTCGTGGATTCAGAGAAGATAGAAGAAAACAATTGCAAACAGATTTTTGCTGATGTCGACGGCATACTGGTGCCGGGCGGTTTTGGATCACGGGGCATTGAAGGTAAGATTTGCGCGGCAAAATATGCAAGGGAAAGCAGGGCTCCATTTTTTGGCATATGTCTTGGAATGCAGATCGCTGTCGTGGAATTCGCCCGCAATGTGGCGGGTATGGCAGGGGCTCACAGTCAGGAGTTTGATGAGAGCACCCCTTACCCTGTTATATACCTTATGATTGAGTGGTATGATGACAAGACCGGAACCGCGCAAAGGCGGGACATAACCTCGGACAAGGGCGGAACCATGCGACTTGGCGCCTATCCTTGCATTATGGAAAAGGGGACGTTTGCTTATCAAGCATACGGCGTTTCAGAAATTTCAGAACGGCATCGCCACAGGTATGAATTTAACAACGCCTTCAAAGAGAGGCTTGAGGAAAAGGGGCTGATCATCAGCGGCACTTCACCGAACGGAGAATTGGTTGAAATTATCGAGATCAAGGACCATCCCTGGTTTCTAGGATGCCAGTTCCATCCGGAATTCAAATCACGGCCCATGGATCCTCATCCGCTGTTCAGGGAGTTTATCCGGGCATCTTTGGTGTATGCTGGAAACCGCTCTTAATTCTCTGAGACCTTTGCAAAACGCCCCCTTTTGCCCAATTTCTGTGTCAGGCTCAAATTTTAATCCTCAAAATACTCGATGTATTCCTGTGGTTAAAATTTTCGCTTTCCTTGAACTTGAACAAAATTGAGCATTTTTCAAAGGTCTCTCTCTATAAAGCCGCCCAAATTTGATGGTTTCGTAAGAAGTCAAAACTTCCTGCCCGCCGGCCGGCAGGCGGGGCTGAATTATTCAATTTTACGCATTCATAATGTCTTTAAATAATTCGCAATTCCTTAATCCCTAAATCCATGTAAAAAGGACTTTTTACATGGGCATCAAATTTATCATGAAGAATTTATCTGGCTCATCCATGATGCCTTGCAAATGAATCACGCTTCAAGCGGGATGAGAAATCCGGGCTAAGGATCGTTTTCACGTATTCCAGAACCAGAATTGCTTGCATCTCCTGCCTTGTCATTTGATTCAAATACCTGCCGGTTTTTAGGAGTTCGGCGAAGCTTTTGAAGCGAGGCTTTTCATTATCTAACAGGCTTTCAAGAATTCTTAAATGGGGCTTGACTTTCTTTCTTAAATAATCAAGGGAAAGCTTATTAAAATCTGAAAATATCCCGGCCAATTCCGAAGCTTTCGGGAGTGAAGGATGTCCTAAAATTGCTTTAAAGTCCCTTGAACAGCGCTCCAAACCTTTGCGGATATGCTTTTTCTTAACAAGATTCAGATTAGCCCATCCTGCTCTGAGCCATTTAAATATCCCGCATCTTACCATGGGGGTTTTTTCATTAACTTCATAGTAAAAAGAGACGCTGAAAGAATCGTACATATATGATTTAGCCCATCCAAGCCCGGTTTTTGTCAGACCCTTCTGTCCGGAGTAAAAATAATTCCAGTCCTCATCTTTTCCCAGAATAAGGCCTTTTCTGCCCACATCTGACTTATCTTTCTGTTTAGATATAGAAATCAAGAGATTACTGCCTCGGTACTTGCAAAGTATCAACGTCTTATCCATATCATATCGATAATAGGCTCCTGAAAACAGATCCGGGGTGATTTCAATATGCTCAACACCCTTGACAATTACCGGAGAATCCGGGTTTGGCGGAGAATCCCATAATTTTGGCAGGGGTTGTTTATGGCCGTTGACCTCTGACCAGTAACAGAGACGGACCGAGGACGGCATATATGCAAAGGATGGAATTTCCGGGTTGAATGCATACCGGAGGATATGATTAAGATCTGATTGGATATCAAATTCGTAATAAGCGGAGTTGGCGCCAAACTTTTTGTCAGCATAATACAGAGCGGAACTACTTTTGGGGGAAGCCACGAAATCCAGCACCTTTTCGATGCGCCGAAGGTCGAAGGTATTCTTGCTGTCAGGAGAAGTTAGTGTCAAAAGATGATCCAGTTCCGGATTCAGAGCATCAGGGACTTTAGTTTCCTTCAGGCCTTGCACGGCCATTGACGGGATGGGCGAAAAAAGAAAAACGGATAAAACCGCAGCAATGACAACAATTTTCTTTGACATAAATAAAAGGCTTTTATGGTTATAAGTCAATATGGTTTTCTCGCTTTCCAAAAGTAAGCGCAGCATTATCAATATTCGAACCTGATGTCAAATATCATGATGTCAAGAAGCTGTGAAAAGTGATATTATAAGACGCTTTGACCTGGATTTGCTGGATTGTTCTAAGGAGGGGTGCTTAGATTCGGGGACGGGCAAGCCGTCCCCGATTAGCACTTATTTTCTAATTGCACACGCTGACACTGCTTGCGGCGGCGATTAGCAGCTGACCATTAGCTGACAAGAGTTTCTCCGATCTAATCTTGGCGTTTATCTGGTTAATAAAGGCCTGGAGCACATTGCACGCCGCCTTTGTATTATCCTCGTTGAACTTTTTCATCGCCGTATTAAGTTTTGAAATCAATGCATTACCTTCACCTTTATTCAGCTCGCCGTAAAATACTAAATTCTCTACGTCTTCAATAATCTGCTCTATTACCTCCTCCGGGCTGGTCGGGGCAAACTCACAAGTGAATACATAGGCCGAGCCCGAAAAAGTACCTTTATCATCGTCTCCAATAGCCCCGACCACCACCATATCCCCGCTTATGGATACGGAGGCGCCGAAACGGTCATAATTCGCACCGTCACTGGCAGTCAGTTTGGTACCTTCATCCCATGCACTACCGTTATACCTGAATAGGTAGGCCGAGCCTGAATCGGTAACCAAATCTTTATCGCCAAAGACAGCCCCGACCACCACCGTATTCCCGCTTATGGATACGGAGTTGCCAAAATGGTCATCTTCATCACCGTCACTGGCGGTCAGCTTGGTACCTTCATCCCATGCGCTACCGTTATACCTGAATACATAGGCCGAGCCTGAATCGGTGACGCCATCATCGTCTTCAACAGCTCCAACCACAGCCGTGTCACCACTGATTGATACGGAGATGCCAAAAGAGTCATTTGTCGCACCGTCAATGGCGGTCAGCTTGGCTTCTTGAAACCATACGCCATTGTTATACCTGAATACATAGGCCGAGCCTGAATCGGTGCCGTCATCATCGTCTTCAACAGCTCCGACCACCACCGTATCCCCGCTTATGGATACGGAGGCGCCAAAATGGTCATCTTTCGCACCGTCACTGGCGGTCAGCTTGGTACCTTCATCCCATGCGCTACCGTTATACCTGAATACATAGGCAGAACCTGAATCGGCACCTGCATCATCGTCAAAGTCGGCCCCGACAACCAGCGTATCCCCGCTATGGATACGGAGACGCCAAAATAGTCATCTTTCGCACCGTCACTGGCGGTCAGCTTGGTACCTTCATCCCATGCACTACCGTTATACCTGAAAACATAGGCCGAGCCTGAATCGTCACCATTATCATCGTCAAAGTCGGCCCCGACAACCAGCGTATCCCCGCTTATGGATACGGAGACGCCAAAATAGTCATCTTCCGCACCGTCACTGGCGGTCAGCTTGGTCTCGGAGATGACGGAAGAGCCGAAGGCACTTGAGTTATTTCCCACCAAAAAGATAAACAGAAACAATAAAATTCCTAAAAACAAAAGACTTTTGTGCGATATAATTTTCACGATTTTTCTCCTTTTTATTTCCGGATTGTACGGTTTGAGATAAAAATCGTTTGCCTTACATTAGATAGCTATTTAGCTTTTGCAGACAGTTTTCCTCAGTATCGCCGAAAGTGGCGCCGATTTGAATCTCGGTTCCTGTGTCATGCATATGGCGCACGTCACAGTCGAAGCATAGCTTTTCATCTATCCTCGGAAGCTCAAGGCAAAGTTCAAAACGGGGCAGTTCACCCATGGATGTAAATATGATATCAGAGCCTTTGGGGTAAGTAATTAGAACTCCCCCCATCGAGATATCGAGCACCACTCCGGGAAAGGATTCCTCCTTTGATCCTGCTTCTACAAAGGTTCTGGCCGGGATGGTGATCTTCTTTCGGGGAAACTCGCGCCGTTCTGTGCCGAACTCCGGTCCTCTTAGATATCCTTCTTGTGCTAAATGTTCTATGATGATTTTGTCGAGCAAAGAGGCTATGGTGCGACTGTCTTTTTTTGCAGCCTGGTTAAGGGCTTCTCGAACTCTGCTGCTCATTCTTAGAGGGTATACGACATCTTTTTTCATGGTCTCAAATCCTTTTGTGTTGGGGAAATAAAATAGTGGGTTTGGCTCTATAAGAGCACGGTTTAGTGCTTTATACTAATTATATACATAATAATATCAATTGTTATACAATGTCAAGGAAAAATCGCTTCAGGTTTTTGTGGGCGCCAGGAGAAATTCGGTCTGGACGGGTCTTCTTAGAAGATATCAAGGAAGTCTCTTGGAGTAACGATCTTTGAAGCTGAAGGGAGCTTCTTCTAATCTGATATTGCAACTATAATAGAAAGTTGGTATGAGTAGATTAACGAACCGTCTAAAAAGTTATTTTATTTCAACGGCTTCAGCATATCCGGTTCTGCCGGCGGAAACCTCCTTAAGGAGATTCTTATCAACCTGAAAAGTCGCTTTTATGTTATTGCAGCAGCACTGCTGGCTCTCTTTCTCGGCGCCCTTGATACTCTGGTGATGGGGGCTGCCATGCCCACAATCGTGGCAGATCTTGGAGGACTGCACCTTTATAGTTGGGTTTTTTCCGTCTACCTCCTCACCCGTGCGGTTTGCCTTCCTATTTTTGGCAAACTTTGTGACATTTTCAACAGCAAAAAGCTCTACACCATTTCTATTGTCATTTTTCTGGTAAGCTCTGTTTTAGCCGGGGTATCGCAGAGCATGACCCAGCTGACTTTCTCACGGGCGCTACAGGGCGTGGGCGCCGGGGGAAATTTTGCCATGGCCTATATCGTGCTGGCTGATATCTCTCCACCGGAAAAGCGGGGCAAAATGATGGCGCTGGCCAGTTTCGTTTGGGGCATATCGAGCGTTCTGGGGCCCACTTTAGGAGGATTTATTGTCAATTACTTTTCGTGGCGCTGGATTTTTTTCATAAATATACCCCTGGGAATCCTTGCCCTTATGGGGATCTTGATGTATTTAACCGAGACCCGTGAAAAGAAAAGAGAAGCGCCCATTGATTATCTTGGCGTTCTGACTCTTTCAACAACTATCCTGGCATTGCTTACTGCGTTTTTACTTGGCGGGCGCACCTATGACTGGACTTCCCCTCAAATCATCGGACTTTTGATGATGACACTTGTCTCAGGCACAGCTTTTTACCATGCAGAAAAACGAGCAAGGGAACCGATTCTTCCATTGGGCTTTTTCCGAGTTCGAGGCTTCAGTATCGGCAATGGCGCAGCTTTTTTTGCCAGCTTTGCAATTTTTTCACTCTCTGCGTTCAGCCCCCTTTTCATCCAGGGCGCCCTGGGAAAAACCCCGGCTCAGCTGGGAGTGGCCATGGTTCCCTTAAGCCTGGGATGGTCGCTCGGGGCATTGGTTTGCGGGCAGTTGATCCACTTGCTGAGAGAAAGACCTTTCGCTTTGCTGGGTTCCTTTTTGCTTGTTGCGGGCAACGGCATGACACTTACCTTTTCCACCTCGACCTCTCTGATAGCCTGTTCCGCTGTTTTTGCCGTTGCCGGCCTCGGAATGGGTTTTGTATCAATCTCCACGCTTCTTATTGTCCAGAACAGCCTTTCTGATTCAGATCTGGGGGTTGCCACTGCCTCGCACCAATTCGGCAGAACCTTGGGTGGAACCATCGGGATAGGCCTTTCCGGTAGTTTCGTAACCGCTCATCTTTCAAAAACCATGGATTTGCTGATGAACTCCGATCTTCGTGAAAAAGTTCCTCTGTCCCTTTCCAGCCATATACATCAGAGCGTCGAGACTCTTTTTCGACCGGATATTCAATCCCTTATTACGGTAAATGTTCAAAGGCCATTGCAGGAAGCTGTTGCCCAGGGAGTTACAATGGTGTTCTGGGCGGCGTTGATAGCATCTTTTGTGTCCCTTTTTTTCAGTTACAAACTTCCGGCGCGAAAAGATTTTTCATGAAAACGAAAAAGCAAAAAGAAATTTAAAAATTATGGAAGATAATAAATTCAATGAACAAATAACCGGCAGCAGAAAGCTGCTTGCTGAAGATAAATTCAGGTTTGATTGCCGCCCGGGAGTGTCGTGCTTTACCCGATGCTGTAAGGATGCGGACATGTACCTTTATCCCTATGATATTATCCGCATGAAGAACCGGCTTGGAATTTCTTCGGACCGGTTTCTTGAACAGCACACTTTCCAGGCAATTAGAGACAATCCTTATTTTCCCAGTCTTATGCTGGAGATGACAGATGATAAAGAAAAATCGTGTCCATTTCTGTCTTCTGAAGGATGTGCCATATACGAAGACAGGCCGTTCTCATGCCGGGCCTATCCACTGGAACGTGCAGTGGCAAGATCCGGTGATGAAAATGAACGCCAGGTCTGCTACTTCATTACCAACCACCCATACTGCCTCGGCCATAAAGAATCTCGTGAATGGACAGTCAAGGAGTGGATAAAAGACCAGCAAATACAACCATACAATGGCATGAATGACCTGTGGGTTGATATTGACACCATCTTCCGAAGAAACCCGTGGGGTCCTCAAGGAATCAACAGCCCTGAGTTAAAGATGGCCTTTATGGCCTGTTTTAATATAGATGAACTTAAAACATTCATCTTTGAGAGTACTTTTTTGTCGCGGTTTGATGTGCCACAAGAAAGAATTGAAAAATTAATGGAATCAGATGTGGAACTAATGAAGTTTGGATTCGACTGGGTAAAATTATTTCTTACCGGAGCAGGCCCGCTTACCAAAGCACGTATTTCTCATAAATAATGCCGATACACTCACATCCATGGGACCTGTCTCCGCAGTAAGCCCGTTTTTTGCAAAAGAAACTGGCCGGCTATGTGGTTAGGGAAAATCAACAATTTCCTTAATTTCAATTTTTCTATTCATCCAGATGCGCCGGGGTGTTTCCTCTCCCCGGTATCCGGCATAGCACTCAACTCTAATACGCATAGCCCGAATTTCTCACAATGGTTATAAACTTATCAATTCGGAATATTGATTTCTAACATTGATGAGCAAGATAATCAATTCCTCGAATTGGCCTAGCTTGCATCCGAAGTATTATTCATATATAGTGCTTGACCGAAAACCCTATCTTTTTCGGTCAAAAATTCGAAATACGAAGCACGAAATCCGAAACCCTGCCCGACGGCCGGCAGGCGGGAATGACAGAAATCAAAAATGTTCCAATGACAAAAACGTTGAATTTTCAACGGTTTCGTTTTGATCATTTTGTCATTTGGTATTCGAATTTGTTTCGAATTTCGACCATTTTATAAGATCAGGCGATATTCGTATTTTGCCTGAACATGACTTTTCGTTCAGGCACTATATAGAACGATTTGGGTTATTTCACCCATGACTTTGGGGCATTTCACCCGATCCAGCTTCTGAAAAAGCTCGAAATGTCCCTTTAAAAACCATAACTATCTGATTTTATATGGTCTACACAGAAAAGCTTTTACTGGCACACTTTTTGCATTAAGAATAAAAAGAGCAAAATATTAATTAAAACCTGTGATAGAAGGAAAAAAGTGGGCCTGTTCTGCAAGTTAACTAAAATGAAGACTCTGCTCGTAGACGACGATGAGCTGATCCGGGAGGATTTGAGCTTGGCTTTCATGAAAAAGGGGTGCTTACTGCTGGTAACTGAAACGAACTTGATGGCTTCGTAAAAAGTCCAACTTCTGCGTTGCGCTTCATTTCGTTGTCATTGCGGCGTACGCTAAGTACGCCTCATGACACAAAATTCGCGCGCCTTGAATTTGGAGCTTTTTACTTTGCCAT
>JAUVVL010000330.1 GCA_030604635.1 Desulfobacteraceae bacterium | reverse complement strand
CATTATCGCATTCAGGTAACCCGGTTTTAAACCGTGTCAAACTCGTGCATAAGTGAGCGTAAAGAAAGAACAGATGCTATCCTGTATATAAAAGCCGATTAAATGCGCATATTATTTAACTCACAGGCAAAATTTGCTATTTTGCTGTTCTTTCTCAACGCTCTCTAATACACTCAAACAGTGACCCACTTTAAAACCGGATCACCTGAATGCTTGTGGAACACGTTTTTCAAAAAGCTAGATTAATACAATAATATTAACAATAAATGATTAACACGAAATATCCGGGCTAAGGATATCATATGTAAAAGGAGGTTTACCATGCCTACATACGAATTCATCTGTGAAAAATGTAAAAAGCCTTTTACCCTGATCATGAAAATTTCGGAATATGAAAAGAAAAAGTTCCGATGCCCAAAATGCAAAAGCAATAAAGTCGAGCAGCAGATCACTTCATTTCAAACTATAACCTCCAGCAAGAGTTAACCCACATTTTTCAAAGGTCTCTCAACCTGTGTCTTAAATACGTATAGCGCTTTTGCGTTTTGTCGTTGTTGACTCCTATGGCCAGCGCTTTTTTTGTGCCGATCATTACAACCAGTTCCCGGCCACGGGTAACGGCCGTGTAGATCAAGTTGCGCTGAAGGAGGATATAATGCTGGGTGAGAATGGGGAGCACCACGGCAGGATATTCGGAGCCCTGTGATTTGTGCACGGAGACGGCGTAGGCCAGAACGATTTCATCCAGGTGGGAAAAGTCGTAGATAATATTCCGGCCATCAAAAGCGATGATCACCTCATGGTCATCCGGTCGGATGCCGATGATTCTGCCGATATCACCGTTGAAAACCTCCTTGTCATAATTGTTCTTGATCTGCATCACTTTATCGTTGACCCGAAAGCTCAGATCACCACGTATGGCGCCGTCTTGAACTGGATTGAGTGTTTTTTGCAATTCCCTGTTGAGGTTCCCGGCCCCCACCACCCCCTTGTGCATGGGCGTCAATACCTGAATGTCGTCAACCGGATCAAAGCCGAAGCGTCGTGGTATGCGAGTCTTTGTGAGCTCTAATATAATTTCTAAAACCTTTTCAGGGTCTTCCTGCTGGATAAAATAAAAATCATTCCCAGGAACGTCATTTTCTAATGTTGGAAGTATACCGTTATTGATTTTATGGGCATTAACAATAATCCGGCTTGCTTTGGCCTGGCGGAAAATCTCGTTTAGCTCCACTATCGGTACGGCGTTGGATGCGATAATATCTTTGAGAACATTTCCCGCGCCCACAGAAGGAAGCTGATTCACATCGCCCACAAGAATAAAAGTCGCCGTGGGAGGAATGGCCTTTAGAAGATGGTGCATCAGAATGGTGTCGATCATGGAGGCCTCGTCCACGATGAGCAGGTCACAATCGAGTGGTTTCTCCTCGTTTTTCTGAAATCCACCTTTTGCAAAACTGAACTCCAGCAAGCGGTGAATGGTCATGGCCTCATGACCCGTTGTTTCACTCATCCGTTTTGCAGCCCTGCCCGTGGGCGCCGCCAGCATCGTTCTTACTTTAAGCCTGGAAAAGATTTTTAAAATCGCATTGATAATTGTGGTTTTACCAGTTCCGGGTCCGCCGGTAATGACCATGATCTTGTTTTCAAGGGCGCATCGTATTGCAGCGGCCTGATTTTCTGCCAGGTTAATATCTAATTGCCGCTGCACCCAATCTATGGCGTTTTCTGAAGCTACGTCGCGGATTGATTTAGGCGCGGTTAGCAGTATCTTTAATCGTTCGGAGATGCTGGTTTCACATAAATGAAACAAGGACAGATATATTGCTTTGTTGTTTTCCTTAAATTCTTCGATGCTCTCATTTAAATCTTCAACAATTATCTTCCTCTCAACAGCGATTTTGCCGAGAGCCTTGACAACAACCGCACTGTCAACGGCAAGAATTTCCTGGCTCTTTTTCACAAGGGGTTCATAAGGGAAATAGACATGGCCCTCATCTGAGAGCTGATGGAGGACATAGAGTATGCCCGCTTCAACCCTCAAGGGCGAATCTTTTGGAAATCCTAATTTTTCGGCAATACCATCGGCAATCACAAACCCGATTCCGAAAATATCTGTTGCAAGACGATAGGGGTTGTCAGTTACCACCGCGATGGACCGGTTTCCATATTGTTTGAATATTTTCGTGGCATATCCGGAACTGACCCCGTGGGATTGCAAAAACAGCATAACATCCCGGATTTCTTTCTGCTCGTCCCAGGCGTTTTTGATCATGGCGATACGTTTCTTTCCAATACCTTCGACCTGGGTCAGTTTTTCGATTTCATCTTCGATGACATCAAGCGTTTTTTTGCCGAATTTTTTTACAATACGGCCGGCCATGACAGGGCCGAGACCTTTGATGAGTCCGGAACCCAGATATTTTTTAATCCCGTAAACAGTTGCCGGAACCGCGGTTTTGTACTCCACCACCTTGAACTGCTCACCGAATTTGGGATGATTAACCCACTCGCCCCGCATGTTGAGAATTTCACCGGGCGTCGGCGCCATCAGGTTTCCGACGACTGTCACCAGATCCCGTTGCCCGGAGACCTTGATCCGGGCAATGGTAAAGCCGTTTTCTTCATTTGTGTATGTTATTCTTTCAATCTGGCCGGAAAGTTCCGAAAGCATTACTTTGTCCTGTATTATACCCAGTTGGGTAACCTTATATCTGATTCTGAAACCTTGCTGGGAATGAAACATTTTATGTCGATAACCGGTGATCCACCAAACGCATCAATTTTGTCAATACGGATTGTATTGCCATCAATCGACAGTATCTTGCATATGGAAATGGCAATCAGATTAGGCCTTAACGGAGAATGGGTTGCAAACACACCCGTTAAAGGATTTTTCTTATTATTCCTTGGATGGACCTGCATTACGTTTCTCTTTTCAGGGGTGTCATTTTCATGAAACCAGTAACACACGGTTAGATGTGAGAATCCATCCAGCCCAAGAAGTGCCTCGTTATATTTCTCGTAAACTTCAATCCAGGCGGTTTCACCCTGTTTCTTTATTACGCCTACAGGAAAAATATAAAAGCGGTTTTTCATTTACAATCTCCCATTTAGCCCGGCGAATTTCGGGTTTGAGTTGCTTGAACCCTATATACAATCAAGTTGTATTGAAGTTTTCGTAACATTTTAGCCCATAGAAAACATTATCACATTCAGGTAACCCGGTTTTAAACCGTGTCAAACTCGTGCATAAGTGAGCGTAAAGAAAGAACAGGTGCTATCCTGCATATAAAAGCCGATTAAATGCGCAAATTATTTAACCCACAGGAAAAATTTGCTATTTTGCTG
>JAUVVL010000008.1 GCA_030604635.1 Desulfobacteraceae bacterium | reverse complement strand
GGTAGTGTCAATTTAATTGTGTGAAATCATTAAAGGCCAATTCTTTAAAGAATGGCAGGTTCTTACGCACTTTTCCTATGGGGTTTGACCGCCAGTGTAACTCCATCTTTAAGCAGATAAAAGCCAGGAGAGTATAGCAGGCTCGCTCCCCAGCTACAATCTCCATGGGCTTTGTTCTACGTTTAAATTCTTTGTTGAGCCGTTCAATAATGTTCGTTGTTCTTAACGAAATCCATTCTTCTTCAGGAAAAGTAAAGAATGTCAAACAGGCTTCTATTGAATTATCAAGGCATTTCACAGCCGAGGGAAGATCTTTTTCCCAACGCTTTTTAAATTCGGAGAAAAACTCCATGGCTTTCTTTTTTGAAGAGGCATAAAAGATGGATCGCATATCATCTGCAACGGCTTTTTTAAATTTCTTGGGAATCTTGGACAAAACATTCTTGGACACATGTACCTGGCAGCGCTGGGTTTTGGCATTTGAAAATTCCTCTTTAAATACCCGTTCTAAACCCGGCAACCCGTCCATAATACCCAAGGTTACCTTTTGGCCATTGAGGCCTCTCTTCTTTAAATCCTTAAAGAATTCACGCCAATTAGAAGCCGATTCCTTATCCCCGGCCTGCAACCCCAGCACCAATTTATGTCCTGTCTTTTTCACCCCAATGGCTGCCAACACAGGAACCGTCTCGATACTTTTGCCGATTCGCATATCAAAGCAAACACCGTCTAAAAACATATACTTGATGGCCTCTTGCGATAAATCGCGGGTTCGCCATTTTTCTGCTGCTTCTATCAGTTCTTTATTAACATTACTGACCTCACCTGCTGATATCTTGCGACCGACCAGCTTTTTGGAAATCATTGAAAGACTTCGAGTACTTATACCCGTTAAAAACAACAAACATAAATCCTGGCGGATCGTATCTTCGTATCGTTTACCACGCGGAATGACATGGGTCTTAAAGTCACCCTTGCGGTCTCTTGGAACCTGGATATCAACCTCACCTATACCTTTTAACGTAAAGTTTCGGTCGTAGGAGCCATTGCGATGATTTACATCCCCTTGACGACGCTCATAGCGCTTTCTGCCAAGAAAATGCGTAAGCTCCGCATCCATCAGCCCGGAAAGGTATTGACCAATTGTCTCTCTGATATCGGCTCTGATCATCTCGTAAAGCTGCTCGGGTTGCTCTTTAATTTCCTTGAAAATACTGACAACTTCAGGTACACTAATTTTCAGTTTCATGGGCGCTTCTCCTTTCTTTTTGGTTTTTGGGTAAAAACCCTTTTAAAGGAAAAGCGCCCTTTTTTTCAACCTGTTTTATATTTTACACAATCTATTTTACACTACCTAAAGTGGTATAAAGAAATCTATGAAGCTTTGACACAGGGGGGGAGCGTCAAAGGTGGACATGATTCGCTGGCCCTTAGAGTCTTGTCTGTTTCAAAGAGTTATGCGGCACTACTATCAGGAATATACTAAACGCGGATATCGTTCAGACTTAGACCTTAATATCTAATCATCTTAAACTTATTTGTTATTGGTAGGAAGAACGTCGCATAACAATGCTACTGCACCTTAGCGGCTGGATCGTTGCGTTTTAATCATGGCTGTGCAAGATTATTTGTCGGGTTTTTAATATAGACAATACTGACCTACCGACTCCTATAAACATCCCGCTAACATTTCAGATAACAGATTTGAAAGAAACTCAGATTAAAGATAACTGCTATATCTCTGGAAATCTAAAATCGATTCAATTTGTTGTGATATCATATTCCAAAAATTGAACCGTCCTAGGGTGTATTGACCAGTTTATTTAAACCCTCCTAAGGACTGCTTTTAAGACCTGAGATAGTATCCATCAGGTGAAAATATCAGCCGCCTCAAAAATCTGTGATATGTCTGACAGGCCTTTTCCGGAAAACTCGTCCCAAAAGATCCAAATGACAAACCTTCTGTACTTATCGCAGGATAAATATTAAGTATAACTATAATATGCATGCTAATATTCAATTATAAGTTGAACTATAGCATACAAAATATAGCTTGACATTAATCTGAAGTATATGATATGCGTAATTATTCAATTAATAATTGAATAATAACAAATAGAATATACTATGGAACAGCTTACAGGTATAGGAAAGATAGACAGGGAAAGAATCGCGGCCATTATTCGTGGCACAAAAGGCACAATTTCTGTTGAAGAAGCTTCCGGGATCTTAAATGTCGCACCCACGGATGCCGCTAAAATGCTATCAAGGTGGGCGAAAAAAGGATGGATGTCACGGGTCCGGAGGGGTTTATATGTCCCCGTACCCCTGGAGTCCAGAACAGCGAACGTACCTCTCGAAGATCCCTGGCTCATTGCTGAACGCCTTTTTGCACCCTGTTACATTGGCGGCTGGAGCGCCGCGGAATATCTCGATCTTACCGAGCAGATTTTCAGCACTTTAATAGTTATGACTGTTCAAAAGCCAAGGGATCGTAGTCCGAGAATAAAGGGTAGTGCCTTTATGTTGCGAACTATCCCTGAAAAGGCATTATTCGGTCTCAAGGCTGTTTGGCGGGGACAGGTGAAAGTCTTCATATCAGATCCCACGCGAACAATACTCGACATATTGAGTAATCCGGTTCTCGGAGGGGGCATTCGTTCCACACGAGATATGTTTACCAATTATATACGCTCAGAAAATAAAAATCTGGAGCTGCTTATCGAATATTCCGAAAGGTTGGGGAACGGCGCTGTATTCAAACGCTTAGGATTTCTTCTTGAGTTGGTTGCACTTGATGAAACAGAGGCAATTGATCAATGCCGTTCAAGATTGACTGCGGGAAACGCCAAGCTTGATCCGAATCTCAATAATGAAAGATTGATAACCCGTTGGCGTTTGTGGGTACCGGAAAACTGGAAAAGGAAGCATCAGGTTGATTGACAAGTCAGAAATAATGGATTTTTCCAGGGAGTTCGGCCTTACCGCTAATATAATCGAAAAAGATTATGTGCTTGCTTGGGTCCTTGCTGGTATATACCAACATCCTGAATTGGAGAAAAACTGGATTTTTAAGGGCGGTACATGCTTAAAAAAGTGCTATTTTGAAACCTACCGTTTTTCCGAAGATCTGGATTTCACTATTTCCGAACCTTCTCTCTTGGATGATGCCTTTCTTGTGAAATGCTTTAACGAGATCGCGGAATGGATTTATGATTCCGCAGGCATTGAAATACCGCATGAATTAATACGTTTTGATGTTTATGAGAAAAATCGCGGTGGTATATCTGCCCAGGGTCGAATCGGTTATCGCGGCCCCATGCAAAAAAGGGGTGATCTTCCCCGCATCAAACTGGATTTAACAACTGATGAAATTCTTGTCCTGGAACCTTCGCTAAGAGATGTCCACCACCCCTATTCAGATATACCGGACAAAGGAATTCAAATCTGGAGTTACTCTTTTGAAGAAGTGTTCGCGGAAAAAATCAGGGCACTGGCAGAGCGAGAACGTCCCAGGGATTTATATGATGTGGTTCATTTGTATCGTCATGATGAATTAAAGCCTGACCAGTCTCTCGTTTTAAGCACTCTTGAGAAAAAATGTGAATTTAAAGGAATGCCGGTTCCGACAATGGAAACATTTAAGAACCGTGCTGAACGTGAGGAGCTTGAATCGGAATGGGAAAATATGCTGGCACATCAATTGCCGGCACTCCCTCCCTTTGAGCAGTTTTGGGGAGAGTTGCCCGAAGTAATGGAATGGCTGTATGGTGCTATTGAAAAAGCTTTGAAAGAAGCTATTCCGCCGGGTAGTGTGGCAATCGATGACACATGGCGGCCACCTGCCATGGCCCGGGCATGGCACACGCAAGTGCCTCTTGAGAAAATCCGATTTGCAGCGGCGAACAGGCTTTGTGTTAACTTATATTATAAAAACAGTTATCGCCTGATAGAGCCATATTCATTACGGCGTTCCAAAGCGGGAAATATTCTATTATTTGCTTTAAGACATGAGACAGGTGAATGGCGGGCATACCGAACAGATAGGATGCAGTCTGTCGATGTTACAAACATACCGTTTACCCCAAAACATCCTATTGAACTAAACTCTGTAGGTCCAATCTTTGCTCCTTTGCTAACTCGTAGCTCTGATAAGTTTTCAATTCCCAGTCCAAACTTAAGAAGGCTAACGAAAAAACGTCCCAAATCAAGAAGTCAGAGTTCAGGGTTAAAACATGTTTTTAGATGTACTGTTTGTGGAAAACAATTTACTCGTAAGAACCATAATAGCATCTTAAATCAACATAAAAATAAGCAAGGATATCCGTGTCCGGGCGGACAGGAATTTTTGTAAGGACAAAATATTAGGATAAACTGTGAGTCCTTCAGATATTTTACATTACTGTAAATGGGGACGTAGATTCCAAAACGACTTATGAATATTCATCGACACTTAAAATTTGATAATGCTTAATCTGTGATAGTATCCATTCAGGTGAAAATATCATCTACCTCAAAAACCTGTGATATGTCTGACATGCGTTAACTGATTTCTCGGATCACCTTAGATTGAGATTAAGGATTGACACGAAGTTTCTCTTTATCCACACTTAAATTTCTCTGAACCTGTAGTCCATTGCAGAGATCAAAGGTTCACCAAATCGCAACATGTTGGAGATAATGAAGGTTTCGCCACGGCTTTGGAAACAACAATATCCAATATTTGATCAGTTCAGATATAACGGTTTAAGGTTCTTCTCCAATCTGCGGATGTTCTCAACAACGACTTTCACAATTCCACTTATGGAGACGTCCGTGGAGCCAGCAATATGAGGCGTGGCCATAACATTATAATTGAAAATCGGATCATTCGGATCCGGTGGCTCCTCCCAGAAAACATCCAGACCGGCACCGGCAATTTTTCCGGATGCGAGGGCGTCTTCCAATGCATCACGGTTAACTAAACCACCTCTGGAAAGGTTGACTAAAAAAGCTCCCTTTTTCATGAATGAAAAAGCATTGTGGTCAATAAGGTTCCTGCTCACAGGCGTCATCGGCAGACACAAAATCACAAAATCAGATCTTGACAGCAATTCTTTGAGGTCTTCAATCCCCCCAACCCAATCCATTCCAAGTTTTTCCATGGCGTATTTAGGATTAGATCGTTTAATACCGATTAGATGAACACCAAAGGCTTTAAACCTTTTTACCAGAGCGCGTCCTATTCCACCGAGACCGATGAGTCCGATGGTTCTGCCGTTCAAAGCCCTTCCCTGGGGTTGGCCCATACTCTGTTCAGCCAAGCTTTTTGACATTCCCCGAACATCTCTGGAAAGACCGATTATCATATATATGCCCAATTCAGCCACTGAATCAGCATTTCCGGATATATCTGTGGGTACGTTGGCAACCTGTATATTGCACCTTTTTGCTGCATCCAGGTCTACCATCTCAAGCCCTGAACCGCACTGCTGGACAAGTCGCAATTGGTCTCCGGTTTCAAGCAACTCCTGTGATACCGAACACATGGTGGGAATTAATACATCGAAGCCTTTTAGCGTATCGACATCAAAACGACCGGCGGCCTCGAATTGGTGCTCAGGCATTTCAGCCCGGATCAAACCTAAAAATCCGCCCCAGGCATTTTCCGGTGCAGCAAAGAGAATCTTCATTGGTCACCTCTGATTTCATCTGGCGATTTCATAGTCTTAAGGTCGGGGGTTAGCATAAAACAGACAGATACATCGAGATTACCCCACGAAAATCTGACTTGTCAAAACCTTTGATCGCTTGTGGGACTCCCAGGATATCATCCACCTCAAAAACCTGTGATATGTCTGACAGGGGGCCACTATGTCTTCCGTTTTTGCCAGCCCCTGAATTCACCGGGGCGAAGCCGGTAACGGGCAAAGTTTCCCTCGTGCAATGCGGCTATTTCTTCTTTGGCGATCTTGAGAAAGTGTTCACGGTCATTCTCCGGCACCAGATCTTTGGCCAAGTGTGAGAGGACTTCTCCTGTATCAATAGCATTCCCCCGGCCAACCTGACGGATGGACTCACCCACGCAATCGATCAAGGCTTTCCGGTAGCGCAACCGGAATGTATCGGGTTCCCCCAAAGTATGCCGCACTACTTGATAACGATCGCACGACCGTTCATAGGTCCATACAAATACGTCCCGCATAAGCTCAATGCGGTTCAGTTCGTAAACACCCAACAGCCCATTAATATAAAGGTCTTCTGGTACATCCACGAAGGACAGCGGGCACAGGTTGTGGTGAATGAGCGGAATGTTCGCCGCCAGTCGCGATACCCTTTTATTGACGTTCTCAAACGGTTGGAGGTAGGGCAGGTGTATTGTGAAAAAAAATGCCTGTTCGAATGGATCGGATATGGCGGCGGCGGTATCTAGGATTTGCCGGAAGATTTCATCGATGAGTTGTGGTACTGCCAGCGGTTCGTAGACAGACTTTCCGATACCGACAGGGATAGCTCGCAGTCGTCCCGATGCTGACGGATCACCCAGCAGGTTATCCGAGAGCAGGGCATGAAGGTTGAGAATAGTTCGCCGATCAAACCCGATTTCATCTACCACATCTACGAGGAACTCGATAGCTGCTTTGTGATTGAGTATCATTTGGGTCTCGAAGGGTGTTTTTCCGGGTGCAGCTTCCCCGAATGCGATGAGCCTTTCGGTTTCAAGGAGCGAGTAGGTATTTCCTTCCAGGCGGCTTGACGCCCAGGAAAGATCAATCAAAAGTCTGTCAAGGATTTGCCGAATGTAAGTCCCTGCGGCATAGTCAATGCCGCCCCGCCGGCCTTTATCCATCAATTGATTACGTATTGCCGCCGGCAGGTACCAGGTTACATTCGGCTGATAACTGTCGATGAATTCCCGTTGATAACTAACCGGCCGGCGGGCAGATAAAGGCCGGGAAATCAGATTTTGTACCTCTTTCGCATCAATGGAAAGGAAGATACCACCATTGGCTTCAGTCGATTTTTCGACGGAGACAATGGGTAGATAACGGGTGGCCCGTCCAACACCGTAAATTTGGATCCTTCCTGCTTTTTCAAGCCGGGCCAACCGTCGCTGCAAAGTACGGCGATTGAAGGATAGGCCCTGACTCTCAAGGGCCTTTTCGATTTCCCCAATCCGCCATCCATCAGGTCGGTCGGCAAGCAGGGTTTCTATGGGATATAGATCCTTTTCTGAGATGTATTTTGGCATTTTTTTGTCACAAAACAAGTTTTACGCGACAAAATAGTCTTTTATTTGTCGTAAGTCAAGCTTTTATGACACATTAACTGTCACGATAATGTGGGCCTCAGGTTAAAACGACAACAATGGAAGGAGCCAGGGTGAAGCGAACGGCGTTTTCACCCTGATGATCTCTGTGATATCCACCCAGGAGGTAAAAATATCAGCCAGTCAGAAAACCTGTGATATGTCTGACATCGCTTGAATGTTGGCTTTTCATTTATCTTGCGTTGATTTAAGTCAAGTTTAGGAGTATTTAATGAAGCCAGAGGCGTAAAGGCGCAGGAAAGGGGTTTGGATCTAATTTGATATGAAACAACAGGCAAACATTTCTATTGTTAAGGGGATCATGACCGAATTTTCCGATTCAACCGGCCTTTCAACAGTTGAAAAGTCCCCACGGCGATATCTCTGGACGGATGCTTTTGCTGTTTGCAACTTTCTTGAGCTTTACCAACGGATAGGGGATGAAAGCTGGCAGAATTTAGCCCTGCGCTTGGTAGATCAGGTTCATTACATACTTGGGCGGCATCGTGAAGACGATCCTCGAACCGGCTGGATTAGCGGCCACACCGAGGAAGAAGGCAGAAAGCATCCTACAATCGGTGGATTGCGAATCGGTAAGCAGATGAACGAACGTAAGCCTGATGATCCTTACGACGACCATCTGGAATGGGATCGAGATGGGCAATACTATCATTATTTGACCAAATGGATGCATGCTCTCAACAGAGTGAGCCGGTCTACTGGAAACTCAATCTTTAACCTCTGGGCTATAGAGCTTGCAAAAGCCGCCCATGCCGGTTTTGTCCATGTTTTAAGGTCCGGATCGAAACGGATGTACTGGAAGATGAGTATTGATCTTTCCTATCCTTTGGTATCCTTCATGGGACATCATGATCCACTGGATGGTTTAATCACTTACAACCAGATTCAGGCGACAGCAGTTGAGCTTTCTAATACATCCGGGCCGGACCTCGATTCAGAAATCGCCGATATTGAAGTGCTCTGCAAAGGAAAAAATTGGGCTACGGATGATCTCCTTGGCATCGGCGGTCTCCTGTGCCATGCATACACAATTTTGCAATTAATAGTACAAGATCGATTTACCGAGACCGGCTTATTAAAGGATTTGTTGGAATCTTCGCTGGCGGGTTTGGATGCTTACACATTAAGTCATTTCTTAAATTTTCCTGCTGACCACCGACTGCCATTCCGGGAATTAGGAATGGCCATAGGATTACACGCGCTTGAAAGGATCGAGGGATTGCTTGAGGAAAAACCGGATGTGTTCGATAAAAATCACCCCATCTATTCGCAGATTAAACACCTTAGGCGTTTTGCCCGTTTGGGTGAAGCAATAGAGAAATTTTGGCTTGATCCCCAAAATAGGATAGCTAAAAGCTGGACGGAGCATCAGGATATTAACAGCGTGATGTTGGCAACCAGCCAAGCCCCAGACGGCTATTTGAGATTGTAGGCTGCATTTCAATGATTTATGCTCCGAGTAATTTATGAACTGCATTAGCGATCGCATTCCCCGTAGCTTGTCTGAGCGTAGCGGAGATCCCGCTATGCGGGGCTGCAGGGAGCTTTAATCAAATATTGCCAATTATACGAACTACATCGATGAATTTTCGTCGGTTCGTGTTCTCAAGGGCCGATGTGGCCGCGATCAGTCTGGCAGATAACGGTTTTGAGTCCCGCATCTTTAAGTACATTGTGTACTTCCTCCATTTCGTCATAAGAGGGCTTTTGAAGATCGAACCTCTTAAATTCGGGTCTGTAATCCAGTGCGCAGACTTGGATCTTAGGATCTATCTCATATAATTTCTTGCCTATAAGGCCGATCTCATCCAGCGAAATCAACTTTGCATTATAAGGGATCCCCACACCTGTGAATATTAAATCATTATAGCGCTCGGCCAGATATCTTACAGCTTTCCATGCCGTTGAGAGATAAAGCGCGGCCAACCCTCTCTCTTTGACAGCGGTAATTCGCATAAATGATTCCGTAGTGCAGCCTTTCAGATCGATTCCTATATCCGTCATACCCGCATCAATAAGTTCATCAATGTAATCCTTTGTGAGGATGGAGCCGTTCGTATCGATATGAATCCTGGCATCCACATCGAGGTTAAGACTTTTGAGAGTTCTCACGTATCCGATGAGCCACGCCCTGTTCAATGTGCTTTCACCACCGGAAATAGCCATTCTATCAACACTAAATTTCTTTCTTGCTACTGTCAACCTCTCTGCGGCCTCAGAAGGGGGCATGGGTCTGCTCTTTCCATTATAGGTGATGTCCCAATTCTGACATTGAGGGCAGCGGAAATTGCACCCTGCGGCGAAACAGGCGACCTCAATGTATGTGTGGACACGCTTCAACCTCCAGGGTGTCCCCACGCCACCGACCGGGTGCCCTGTGAAGCCATGAATGATCCTTTTCGGCGGATGTTTTTCCGGTAATGATGTATTTATGTGAAGTCCATCTCTTACGAGAGTTCTGCAAGCCGGTTTGGGTTCTCCGTCAATGAGAACAGCGCAGCTCCAGCATCCACCCACTTCACAAGGTACAAATAGCCCTTCTTTTTCAGGGAACTTTGTTACTTTATATCCGCTCAATTGGAGAGCCTTCTTGACCGTTATGCCAGAAGGGACTTTCAAGCTTTCATCATTTAATTGAATTGTGATTTCTTTGGCCATTTCAAAGAAAATAATTTTTCTATAATATGAAAATTAATCTAAGTGCCCCCTTAATGAATGAAAGAGCAAAAGATTTATTTTCTCTATTTGATCACAAATCCGAATCGATGTAAAATGAGAATGGGGATCGGGCCACAAAAACATCCTGATATAATGGATAAAACATTTAAATTTTATTTTAAATAAGGCCTAAGAAGGGTATTTTGGTAGCCAAAAACACACTTTTAAAAGAAAGAAGCTCGGCTTTCGGACAAAGGGGCTCAAGGTTGGGTATTCAGATAGCCATCCAAAAGGTGAAAATATCATCCACCTCAAAAATCTGTGATATGTCTGACAGAGGCTTGGGACAAGGTGAGATCTCAGGTTTAGAATCCGGGAGTGTCTAGTCAATTAAGTTAAGTCTTCAATCCTTTCACTATTGTTTTTGGCAGGCGATCGCGGTTACCATTTTAGTTCAAAATCCATTTCAAACGTTTTGATACCCATCCGGCTTCATTCTCAAAACCCGCTCTTTTATAAAAATCAAGGAGTTTCTGATAGCGATCAACCTCATCGAATCCGATACCGAACTGAAGTTTGCGGAGACAAACAGGGCAAAGGGAAAATGGACGTGAATCACTCTCCTGCAAATGGTTAGAGCCGTTCATCAGGCATTGAAAGTATATACAGTGCGCCAGCGAAAACATATGACCTGTTTCATGCGCCAGGACTTTACAACTTCTCCGAAGCAAAACCCCTTGGGAATTTTTTCTTCTTTTTTCACCATAGAACACCGGGTCATAACGTGCAAAGCTAAAAACACCAACACGGTCTTGAGGGGAAGCCTGCCCGAAAACAAAATTCCAGGAAGGATCCGGGTACAGGTCTTCCATGGTAATTGCCAAGACACAAAATGCATCAAAGGGCTGTCTTTTCTTGAGCAATATCAATACATCGTGGGTCAATATCTGCCGATTTCGGGTATAGGGATTTCTACGACTAGTTAGCTTAGATCCCTTAATAGGCAATACCGGGAGGATATTCGTGTCCATCATAAAATAAGCGGATGTGTATGCTTTCAGCTTTTCAAGGCAAGGGCTTTGACCATCAATAAAGTCGCCCAAAGGTTGGAGGTAGATTTTATTTCGATACCTGTCCGGTTTAGCTGGCCTGATGCTTATAAAATCGTCAAAACTTTGGCCGGGTTCAAAATGTTCGGCGAGCCAATCGCCACTGTTCGGAACAGACACGATTTCAAAGTCATTGCTCGGGTTCAATGCCCTCTGTAAAGCGATTGGAAGATCTTTTATATTTCCTATAGCTCGGAAAGTTTCTCCTGGATTAGGTGGTGTAAATGCCATGGCTGCGCATAAGGTAAATAATATTGAAATGATAAGATAAATGATCCTTTTCATTCGTTTCAAATTGGAGCTGGTATTTGCAAAATACGTCTGACAACCACTCGTATGTTATTAAAATGCGTCCTTCGTTTAGAAAGACTCTTCAATCAGCCCATAGGCTGCATTCTCTAATTTCTCCTGAAAACGTGATTCTCTAAATTCCATTATCCTCTGGCTTAACCGCAGGAGGCAGTTCTGCTCCGTCACTGACAGCCAACCATAAGCTTCTTTCCACTGATCCTTAAGTTTTGGAGCATCTTCAGACCCTATTAAAATCATAGCCTCTATTGGCAAAATGATTTTTAGAAATGCGGCCATGGTAATTTTTTTTATAACAGGTGATTGTTTTGCCACTCCCCAAGCTTTTTGCTCCTCTTCTGTATCTTTCATCATATACTCAAGAAGAGATTTCTGACATGGCCCAAGCCCAATTTTGGTTAACCACTGTATCACCTCCCAGTCCTTTATTGCTATAGAGAGAAAATACACACACTGCTGGAGGAGATGTAAATCAAAACCATCGAGCCTTGCCGCTTCCTGCAGTCTATCTGTAAATTTAAACGTATAAAATTCCATACTTCCATGAAAGAGGGCATGTACTATTTCGTGATGCAAAACACCTTCAATAACCGTATCCTGAACGCCTTTTACCCTTTCATGACATATGTGAATCCTTGGGTAGCCTCTCCAGGCTTCATGAGTAGCCAAAAAGTCTGATTCTTCGCCGGTTACAATGCCAAGATCTTCCTTTTCTTGGTCATAAAACTCTTGGAGAGCATTAATATTTTTCCATATTGTTAGTCTGAGATATGGAGGTGTAGATGAAGGGTCAGCCCTGTCCAAAACATTTTTAACCCATGTTTGGATCTGTGATAAAAACCCTTTATCCATCCCATCATAGGGCACGATTTCAATTTGTGCTGTCATAATAAAAAATCGGTTAGTAAGGATTTAAACCTTTTATACAAAGGTAAAAGCTAAAAGGCAAGTAGTAGGAAAGTGCTTAAGCCGACTCCATCAGATATTGATGAGCAGAGACTGATCTTTAAAGATCACAAATGCAGAAGAGAGCAGGGATTCATCTTCATCCCCCAAATAAGACCTGAAGTATCCATCCAGAAGGTGAAAATATCATCCACTTCAAAAACCTGTGATATGTCTGACAATGGAAGATACCTTCTATCTTAACACGTAAAATTAGCAACCAAAAGCCACAATCTAAATCGGATAGGCCATTGATTGATTAATTCGACTAATCTTTATGTTTTTTTTGAAAAGAAATAAGTGATGAAGAATATTTATTATAACATACAGACACTCCATCCATTGTCATCTTGAAATTTGAAATTGCATATGTATGATGTGAATCGGAAGTCTTGTCCATCAGGATTTTTTTCAAATTAGCATATTTTTGAAACTGGGTGACCGTTATCAATGTTGAAGGCCATAGCCGAAGCCACTATCTGCAAGAGGTGGAAGAGGCCATGAAAAACTGCCGGGCAGATTTGATCGGTATTTCCGCGGGCTTCGACAAGCACGCCGCCGATTGGGGCGGTCTGCTCAACACCGAGGATTACGAAGAGATCGGCTACCGGGTCCGGTCGTCTGCCGATCGCAATGAAGGAGGTTGTTTTGGTATACTGGAAGGGGGATACAATCACGAAGTGCTCGGGGAGAATGTGTTGGCTCTGATTCAGGGCATGGCCAGGAGATGACGCTATTGATGCGTGGTCACATAAAATAGACTTCTATGGTAGAATGATTTGTTCAGTTTGATAATGTTTTTTTGCGGTATTATTTAACGGTGAGCTGTGGCTAATGCCATTAAATAAAACCAAGTGGCGCCGTGTTTTATCGGAGATACCCTATATTAAGACCATGACAGGAAATAGGGGATGAGATACAAATCGCTTTTATGCTGTGTTTTAGCCGGATATCTCTTATTTTCTGCCATAGAGGCTCAGACATCTGATCAAGAAATTACAAGAAATGTACAAGGAGTTCCTAAAGTGGTTGATAACGAAAACAAATCTGTCGAAGCTTCAGATAGGATCCCCAATCCTATTACCATATTCTTGTGTGGTGACGTGATGATCGGCAGAGGCATCGATCAAATCTTACCTCATCCCAGTGACCCAACTATTTATGAGTCATATATGAAAAGTGCCCGAGGATATGTCAAAATAGCCGAGGAGGTGAATGGCCCCATCGATTTTCCCGTCAGTTTTTCATACGTTTGGGGGAAAGCTCTTAAGGAAATGGACCGAGTGGTACCGGATGTTAGGATAATTAATTTAGAAACGAGTGTAACGAAAAGCAACGATTATTGGAAAGGCAAAGGTATCAACTACAGGATGCATCCAGAGAATATCTCAATTTTAACAGCTGCTAAAATAGACGTATGTTCTTTGGCCAACAACCACGTACTTGATTGGGGATACTCAGGTCTCCTTGAAACGTTGGAAACGTTAAGAAATATAAACATAAAAATAGCTGGAGCCGGACGAAATCTTATTGAGGCCCAGGCTCCGGCAGTGCAAAAGGTACAAGGTAAAGGGCGAGTGTTTGTGTTCGCATTCGGTTTGGGAAATAGCGGAATTCCAACGGTTTGGGGCGCTAAGGACAAAAAGCCAGGGGTGAATTTGTTGGAAGACTTGAGCGCTAAAAGCCTTCGCGATATTCAAGAAAAAGTTCGGCATGTAAAGCGCGAGGGAGATATCGTTGTGGCTTCAATACACTGGGGAAGTAATTGGGGGTACGGAATTCCTCGGGAGCAGAGAGTCTTTTCACATCGACTGATTGATGAGGCTGGCGTTGATATTATTCATGGACATTCATCGCATCATGTCAAAGCGATTGAAGTTTACAAGGATAAACTCATTCTTTATGGTTGCGGTGACTTTTTAAATGACTATGAGGGAATTAGCGGCTATGAAGAATTCAGAGCTGATTTGTCTCTAATGTACTTTGCGACGGTGTATCCATCAACCGGCAAGCTCCTAAGATTGCAAATGACGCCAACGAAAATTAGACGATTTAAGGTCATCAGGGCCTCCAACGTCGACACGCTTTGGTTAAAGGATACTTTAAATAGAGAGGGGGCGTCATTTGGAACCAATGTAATATTGAGCGAAGATAATCGCCTAACACTGCAATGGGATTAGCCCCAGAAGCTACTGTTTTTAATGGGGTTATAACCCACCGATGCCATAAGAGAGAATTTCTTCTAAAATTCCCAAGAAATCGGCGCAGATGGATTGAGTGGCTATACCAGGCAAAAAAAAGATACAGCTGGACACAGAGCATTGCGGTCGGGAGTAAAACGTTTATTAAGAAGATGAAAGAAGCCCTTGGGTTTAGAGCAACAGGTAGAAAGATAATTTGCGCTGACGATACCTTTGAAATTCGGGAAGCGCTGACGCCATATGGCAAAGCTAATAATCCGAATTTAGGAAACATATTTTTATGGGATCAACGACCACCATCCTTAATCGGCCAGTTTTTGCATGAAAATTGATCGATTAAGACCGAAATACTGGTGTATTTAGGTATCTTTTCTCGATTTTTCAATATGTTACTGTGGCCCGACCCCAGGCTAGTAGGTGCGAGCTACATGATAAAAAAAATGACGATCCCAGCTTAGAATTTCCTTGGGGCGAACTGTTGGTAAATATATGAATACTATAAGTCATCAGAAACCATTATGGGAAATTTAAATATATTGAAATGATGAACGGATTTGTTGATTTAAATCGATCATTCGCGCCGATACCGAAAGATCATAAATTTAATGAAGATTACTACGATTTATCAGCTTCTTTCGGATTGTTGGAAACGAAAAAATGGAGTGACCTTCTCCTACTCCGCCGTGTCATTATTCTTGCGGAAGCGGGAGCAGGAAAGACAGAAGAGATTCGGGCCACTGCCAAAGGATTGCGTAATGCTGGCAATAAAGCGTTTTTCTTCCGTCTAGAGCACCTAAGCTCCAATTTCGAAGCTTCATTCGAAATTGGTAACAATGCTGAGTTTGAAGAGTGGTTGTCCTCTGATGAGTCAGGTTATTTTTTCCTTGATTCTGTGGACGAAGCCAGATTGTGTGGTCCAAAGCAGTTTGAGTTAGCTATTCGGAATTTTGGGATAAGACTTGCCGATAGTAAACAGCGAACCCACATTTTTATCACAAGCCGCTTAAGTGAATGGCGGGCTCAGTCAGATTTATCCCTTATCAAAGATCAAATACCTTTCGTTGAGTTGGTGCCAAACACCGAAGAACATAGCGAAAAGAAACTAAAGGCTGAAGGGGCATCATTTAGCAGCGGTTTTTCTTCAAGTTTTTCAGGAGGCGGAGAAAGAAAGCCTGTTGAGCCTTCTGTTTTTTCACTATGCCCATTAGATCAAGAGCAGATAAAAACTTTTTCTCAAGCATTTGGAGTTCAAGATCTTGGTAATTTTCTTAAGTCTATTGAGAGAGCGGAGGCTGATATTTTTTCTAGTCGACCTCTGGATTTAGTCGAGTTGATTAATTACTGGACGCAGTTTGGTAAAATTGCCAATCGTGCCGAATTGATTAAAGCCAGCATATCTTCAAAACTTACTGAAACCGATCCTGATCGTGCAGCTGTACTCCCACTCACTATTGAGGATGCAAGATTAGGTGCAGAAATGCTTGCGGCTGCCGTTACTTTCCAGAGGAAAGACCGAATTCTCGTTCCGGAACAAAACCCAGACCCCGTGATAAAAGCCGGATCAGTTGATGTACAAAGTGTTTTGACAAATTGGAGTTTTGAAGCTCGAGCTCTTTTACAACGTCCAATTTTTGATAAAGCTATATATGGCACGGTGAGGTTCCATCATCGCAGTGTGCGTGAATATCTTACTGCTAAATGGTTGCATCGGTTATTGCTGAATGGAAAACCCCGACGCGTAATTGGAAACCTGTTCTTTAAAGAACGTTATGGTCGAATGGTTTTAGTGCCATCAATGCGTCCAATTCTCGCTTGGCTAATACTGTTCGATGATCGTATTCGAGAAAAAACTGCTAAAATTGCACCAGAAGTCTTTATCCAAGGAGGTGATCCATCAGCCCTTCCAACAGATGTTCGAAAGAACATGCTGGAACAATTCTGCGATCTATATTCGGATAAAAAGATCACGGATTTATCATTCGATATATCAGAAGTAAGACGATTTGCTCATCCAGATCTGGATGAAACAATTAACCATCTACTAGACATCTATTCTGGTCATGAGGAGATTCGCGAGTTGCTTCTGAGAATTGTATGGCAAGGCGAACTTCAAGGTTGCTCAGAAAAAGCGCTCGCTTTTGCTCTGAACGACACAAACGACATCTATACACGTGTTTGCGGGATTCGCGCGGTTAGTGCAGCCGGTTCGGAAAATCAGAAAAAAAGGCTTGTGAACGCACTAATTGACGATCTCGCTTTCAATGACGAAAAGCTGATTGGAGAGTTAGTCTCCACCTTCGCGCCAGATATGCTTTGTTCGCAAGATGTCCTGTCTCTGATCCAGCGTATCGAAAAATCTGAAAGGTATCCAGATACGTGGATAAGTCACTCTTTAAAAGAATTTTGTCTACATAAATGCGCGGAAGCAGACATCATCGAGTGGATTCATGGTCTCTCCCCCCTACTAAAACAACCTCCAGTCATTGAGCGTCGCTTTTTTGAGGTTTCGAAGAAGCATAGCTGGCTTTTACCTTTCGCTATCATGGCAGTTGAGAGGCTAGTTTGCATCAAGCATCCGAATGCACTGGATGAGAGTGTGATAGAAATCATATCACTGGCTCAAGCCGCGCGCTCTTTCGGTGATTACCATTCGGAAAAGCATGCTCTTGCTGAACTTGTTCCGAAGTGGTCCGAATTGAATCGGGCGCTTTTTTGGTTCGATGTAGCTTTGACGCGCAGGCATCGGGATAAAAAACAGGATAAGCGTTTGACCAGTTGGTGGCAGGTTGGTGCATTGCACCATTTTTGGCAGTTTACTTTGGAAGATTTTGAAATGATTTTGGAGGATATTCATGTTAGAAAATATATGGATGACCGTATGGTGGCCCTATCTATAGCCTTCCAAATATACAAGGATAATGGACGTGGTAAAGCTCGCCGACTAGCGCTGAAAAAAGCAGTGCGTGGAGTGCCAGAACTGGAAAAGGATCTTAATCTTTACTTGAACCCACCACCAATGTCAGATCAGGATCGACGTTGGCGGCGTAGAGAAGCTGATTTTAAGAGGCAACAGAAGCAGCGCGAGAAAAAAGAAGCTGACAATCGACGTGAGTGGCGCGAATGGTTACAGACACATACTGATATACTGCGTGACACAAGCATTGCTTCGAAAGGAACAGTATGGAGAGCCACTGCCTACTTATTGCAAGAACACCGGGATAAACAAGATCGCAGCGGTAAGTGGGTTGTGTCAAACTGGGAAGACCTCATTCCTGAATTTGGCCGTGATGTGGCCGAAGCATACAGTGATGGCTGCATGGACTACTGGCGAAAGTATCATCCCAAAATCAGGTCGGAGGGTATTAAAAATCCGAATAGCACACCATATGCGGTTATCGTGGGGCTTCTTGGCATTGAAATGGAAGCTCGTCACACTATTGATTGGCCGAGAAATCTGTCCAATGATGAGGCCATACTTGCTTGCCGGTATGCCTTTCACGAATTGAATGGTTTTCCCGACTGGTTGCCAAAGCTACATACTGTATTCCCGGATACTGTTGAAGCCAGTATTTTGGCAGAAATCGAATGGGAATTTTCCCAATATGGCGCAGATGCTAATTGCCACTATGTATTAGATGATGTGGTCTGGCAGTTGGGTTGGCTCAAGCCCAAAATATCGAATCGAATTATTTCTTTTTTAAAGGATCACGAACCAAAACATGATGATACCGTGCGAAAAGCACTTGGAATAGTTCTATCCAACCCTGGTCTCGATCAAAAGGTTTTTGTCAAAATCGCCAAAACCAAAATTTTAACGGTCAAATCTAACAATAGACAAGCATTGTGGCTTGCTGCATGGATGTGCGTCGACTCCAAAGGTGCGTTTGAGACTTTAAACGCAGTTCTTAGCAGAATTGCCGACGGTAAGCATGCAACTGAATTATCGATGCTGTTTATTGCCGCACTTTTTGGTGAAAGACGGGAGAACGTTCAAAGTGTGTATCAAGATTACATTCAGACAGAAATCTTGCTCTCTCTTATCAAGCTAATGCATAGTCACATTCGTAGTGCGGAGGATATTAATCGCGCTGGCACGGGCGCTTATTCACCAGGACTTCGAAATGACGCACAGGATGCACGAAATCGCCTTTTTCAGCTATTACGCGATATTCCAGGCAAACCAGCTTACCTTGCGATGATGGATCTCGCTCAGCATCATCCCGATGAAAAATTGAGGCAATGGTATGCAATGCATGCAAGACGACGGGCAGAAGCGGATTCTGAAGCTGAATCATGGCAGCCTGGTGACATCGTGTGTTTTGCTGAAGAAGCTGAAAGGGCTCCTCAAAACCATCGAGAACTTTTTGATCTGACCGTTTTGCGACTACTTGATTTGAAAGCTGATTTGGAAGATGGCGACACTAGCCTCTCAGGAATTCTCATTTCTGTATCGGATGAAAAAAAACACCGCAATGTAATTGGTGGTTGGCTCCGAGATCGTAGTTTTGGGCGATATAGCGTACCTCAGGAAGAGGAGCTCGCTGATGCTAAAAGGCCAGACATCCGTATACATGGAGTTGGGTTTGATGGCCCGGTGCCAATCGAGCTGAAGATTGTGGATAATAGCTGGTCCGGCACCAAACTTATAGAAAGATTACAAAATCAGTTATGTGGACAATATCTTCGGGATACCCGCTCTAATTGTGGAATCTTTATGCTTGTCTATCGTGGTGAAAAAAAGAATTGGCGGCATCCGAAATCAGGTAAAAATATAAACTTCTGTGGTCTCGTTCAGCTACTTGAAGATGAAGCTGAAGAAATCACTGCAACAGACAAAAAGGTCGAATCCATCAGGATAGTGAACATAGATCTAACGAAGAGGACTATTCAAAAAATAAAAAAGCCTTAACCAGCAAATATACCGGATACCCAACGATAGTGCACTGTATACCGGTAATTTAATTGTTATTACTGCATGAAGGAATAACTGGTTATGAATAACAGAGACGATGAAGAAAAAAGAGAAGGCTTAATTGATGAAAGCATCAAGCCATACTTACAAGAAATTGCCGAGCGCTTATGGTCTGGTCATGCTGCCATTATGGTTGGTGCAGGTTTCAGTAAAAATGCAAAGTCAAATGGGACTTCTGAGATGTGTTTCCCCGACTGGTCACAATTAGGCGATCTCTTCTACGAAAAAATTAATGGTGCAAGCCCAACTAATTCAAAATATCTGAATGTTCTAAAATTAGCAGATGAGGTTCAAGCAGCTATAGGGCGTCCTGCTCTTGACCAATTACTTAGATCAAATATTCCAGACAAAGATTATGAACCTTCTGATTTGCATGTAAAATTGATAGAGTTGCCTTGGGTAGATGTATATACAACCAATTATGACACACTTTTAGAGAGAGCTTCTTTCTCAATTACATCACAAAAGTACGATATTGTCATAAACCAAGAAGACTTGGTTTACTCCGAAAAACCTCGGATTATAAAATTACACGGTAGTTTTCCTTCTGAGCGCCCATTCATAATTACTGAGGAGGATTATCGCTTATATCCGAAGGAATTTGCACCATTTGTTAATACGGTTCAGCAAACACTACTGGAAAACACTCTTTGTCTCATTGGATTCTCCGGTGATGATCCCAATTTTTTGCAATGGATAGGCTGGATCCGAGATAACCTTGGTAAACAAAACTCTCCTAAGATTTACCTCATAGGTATCTTTGACCTTTCAGATGCTCAAAAAAAATTGCTCGAACAACGAAATATAGTTTTAGTTGACCTTGGCAAATGCCCTGATGTCGAGAGTGATCCCTATAAAGCGTTGGAACGATTTTGTGATTATTTATTGTCCATAAAAGAAGAGGATAATCGTTTAGGATGGCCGATTAGCCATGGCAAAATGGCGCCTGATTCCAAACGCTCTGATAAGATGGAACAAACAGCTGCTATGATTGGAGAATGGAAGAAAAGTCGTTTTAAATATCCTAACTGGTGTATTCTTCCAGAAGATAGGCGAAGTTCTTTTTGGATTTTTACAAAAAGATGGATAAATTACCTTTCACCTAAAGATGACATTCCAGTTCCACTTGATATTGAATTTGCTTTTGAGTTGAACTGGCGCTTAGAAAAAAGCCTTGTGCCAATTTTTAACGATTTAGCAAAATTGTATGAAAAAACACTTCAGAAATATTCTCCCTTTAATGACATTGAATCTACGAGCAAGACTACCGTATCTCCGAATAACCAGGAATATAAAAATTTGTCTTGGAAACAAATAAAAAAAATGTGGATTTATCTCTCACTTTCTATGATCCGTTTCTACCGTGAGGAAGGTCTTCATGATAAATGGCAAAATGATAGTAAAAGATTAGATGGACTAACCAAGTATTTTTCACCAGACCAAAAGGCTTTCTTTCATTATGAACGTACTCTTTATGCGTTGTTTGCATTGGATCTGCCAAGAGTTCGGGAAGAGTTTAAATTTTGGCCGTCAAATGAATCACTGCCTTTTTGGGAAGCTAAACGAGCAGGTTTGCTGGCTGAAATAGGCCAAGTTGGGGAGGCAGAAAAAATTCTTGAGCAATCTCTACGAAATATACGTTCCAAACTTAATTTAAAACCAATAACTACAGATTATTCGTTAGTCTCACAGGAAGCTTTTACAATGCTATTGCTTCAATATGTTAAAGGCGCCATTGAATTCAGAAAAGCCAAATGGCCAGCCCATGAAGAGTTTCGTCAGCAATTTACTGAAAGGTGGAATAACCTGAAACAGTACAAGTGTGATCCATGGAACGAATTGAAATTGTTTGGAAACCATCTTGAACGTCCACCAGTCAGTAAACCAACAATTTCAGAGAAGATAGAGTTTGATATTGGACGCACCACAAGGACCTATCATATGAACGGAGCGGATCAAGAAGCTCTTTCTGCTTATACATTTTTGCGCTTTTGCGAAGAGGCGGGCATACCGTTTAGAATACCTGGATCAACAATAGGTAAAAAAAGTGCCGAAGGAACTCTTTTACGAATTTCCAATTATTCTCCCAACTGGGCGCTTGTTACCATGATTCGAATCGCTGACGACAAAGTCGTTGATCATATTTTTAACCGAGAAGCGTTACACAAACTGGATGTAGCATATATTGATAACCTTATTAAAATATATCTCGAAGTGGTTGAAAGAAATTGGAATGATATTAAGAGCGGCAATTGGTTCCAGAGAGATAATTTTGGGATTGTATTGGCTCAGGTTATCCCAGAGGTCCTATCTCGACTGTGCAGTAAGTGCTCGGATTACAGTAGGGAAAAGATTCTATCCTTTCTACTGGATATATATAATTCAGATCAGAAAGATAAGTTTCGTGGAATTCGCAATATGACCAATAGACTACTGGAATCTTTTTCAAACCATCAACAACTTGACATTATAAACAAATTATTGCAATTCCCAGTTCCTGTAAATTTGCACCCTATTACTGAGGATGAATTCCCAAATCCGTTTCGTTTTTTACGGATCGATAAAACATCAATAGAAAAACTTAAGAAGCCAATAATCGATAGAAAAGTGATTGATGGACTTTTTGAACACACTGTTTCTATCAATATTTCCCAAAGAAAGTGGGCAATTCGTATTATCGTCCAATTATATGACTTAGAATTGTTAGAAAAAAATGATAATTCCAGGCTCAGTCAAATACTCTGGTCTCAAACAGATGATTTAGGGTTTCCCTCAAATACAGACCTTCCCAAGTTTGCGTTTCTTGATTTGCCTCATCCAGATGCTGTCAGGCCTATTACTTTGTTCAAAAAATATGTGCAGGATAGTCCTTTCCCGATTCAAAAAAACAAATCAGATTCTGGAATTCCGATTATGGGAGGCGTCGTTCCTGTCTGCCGCGAACTTCTTGGGGCAAACAAGTTCATTCAATGGGAGGAACAGGAAGTTGATTCTCTATTAAAGCGTCTTGTTGAGTGGTGGGACGCTGACAAGGGGTTTCTAAAAAATGACGCCTATCCACTTTTCAGCTCTATCCCTGAAGAATTCAAAGGGAGATTTTGGCACCTCATTGAAGTACTTATAAAAGTTGTTATGCCTTTTTTATCCAGCGAATCAGACAATGATTTAAAAGATTCGGTTCGCCGCCTACTATCTGAATTCGAAGACTTTGGGTTGTCTTCCATTCGTGCCGATGCAGCTAGTATTCACATTTTCCCAGAAAATGTGGAAAAAGTAATGTCGAAAATAGAAGATGCTTTAATTTCCGATAACCATGGTAAAGTAGTTGATGGCCTAAAGGCTATACTTGTAATTCTTCAAAATCCCCCAAAGGCACATATTGAATCCGAAATATTAAAGCTTTTAAATTTGTTAGGACAAAAAATCAAGTGGCGACAGAAAACCGGGTTAGTTAGTGCATTAAATATCGCAAATATGTTGATTAGAGAAGAATCAAGACTTTTTGCTGAAGAATTTGAGGACTCAATACTAAAAGGATTACGCAGAATAGCTGACGAAACAAATTTTAAAATTGAACTAACTGATTTAAATTTTAACAAAAAACTAGAGTTAAGGCAAAGTGCAGCTTGCTTAGCCTATACAATATACCAGAATTACTCTAACCAGAATAAGAAGCTTCCAGATGTGATTCAAGTATGGGAAAATATATGTCAATCAGAAAATGAATTTGCCGAAATAAGAAACGAGTGGATTCATATGTATGATAAAAACAATACATAACAAGGTGGTTGAACCTGATCGCTTGAACTGTGCCGTTTCGAGAGTTTTCTGGTTTTAGAAAAACCTTGGCATTTATTCAATTTTGCGAAAGTCCCTGCGCCAGGTGAACCGCAACGTTGGGCGGATAAAATAATAATCATGTAAGGAATGAATAATGGCAAAGAGCTTTAACGAAAAATTGATTGAGTTGCTAAAGACGGATTCACGTTTTGTGGATGATGAGGGTGAACTGGTCAAGGCAGCGGTAATTGACCGGGCATGGAAGATTGACCGTGATCTGGTGAAACTGCTTCTTTCAAAACCGGACATAAAGAAAAAATTCTTTGATGAGATTGAGGGACACTGGATTTTCAATATCAACACCTTTATTGAATACATTTCCGACAAAAACTTCCTTGCCAATTCATACACCCGTTTTCGCAACAGGATAGGCTTGAATATTGACGGCAAATTTCTGCGTGAACGGAGTGAAGTCTCTCTTGTCTGGCCATACAAGGATTGCGTGCTGGAAGGTGGACAAACAAAAGAAGAAGAAAAACGCAAAGAGATATTTTTCAATGAAATCCTGGCGCAGGATGAAATTGACCGGCTGTTCGACCCGAAGGTTCTAACAAACTGGAAAAGATACACGACGGACGGAGAGCAGAAAGTCACGGAGATCAAGCGGGATGAAAACGGCACGATAAAAGAAAACCTGATTATCAAGGGCAATAACCTGCTGGCGCTGCATACGCTGAAAACGGAGTTCAGGGGCAAGGTAAAGCTGATTTATATTGATCCGCCATATAATACCGGCAATGACTCTTTTGGTTACAATGACAATTTTAATCATTCGAGTTGGCTGACTTTTATGAAGAACAGGCTGGAGGTAGCGAGAGAGTTGCTTGATTTAGATGCCTTAATTTACGTCCAATGTGATGACATTGAATCAGCATACTTGAAAGTATTGCTGGATGAGATATTTGGAAGAGATAATTTCGTTTCACACATCAGTTGGCAGAGAGCGCCCGAAGGTCGTACAGTATTAGGCCAAGGCTCATCTTTTATTGTTAATTCGATCGAAACAATTCTATGTTACGCAAAAGATATTAATAACGCTTCCAATAAAAACAATCTTATTAAATATGTTGACGCAACGGAAAAAGCTTTACGCCAATACAATCATTATTTCAACTCTGAAGGTACCAGAGAATTATACAATGAAATTGAAGATGCAAAAGGAAATAAAATCAAAATATTTAAACATAATAACTATGATGTAGCTCATATACAAGGAAATATAAAGATTGAAGAGCGGTTACAGAATTTTGAAAAATTAGTAAGGATAGCAGCGCAACAGGAAGAAAGCTCTTTGCAACAAAAAATACTTGCAGCTGTCGAACCGGATGGTTTGTTTTCAGTAGAGTACATACCGTCTTCAGGCAAAAGCAAAGGGCAGTTAAAGAAATCTTTTTATTTGTCAAATGGGATAATACTCTTTTTAAAAGATTATGCTCAAACAGATGGAGAAAGCGTATTCAGAAAATCGGCAATGAACAATTTTTGGAGTCATGATGAAATCCAAGTAACAGGAATATCAGATGAAGGAGGAGTTTTACTTCGCAGGGGCAAAAAACCTGAAAAGCTAATTCAGAGAATAATAGAAATGTCTACGCAACCAGATGATATTGTAATGGACTTCTTCATGGGAAGTGGTACCACTGCAACGGTTGCTCACAAAATAGGACGTCAATATATAGGTATTGAACAATTAGACTATGGAAAAAACGACAGCATTATTCGTCTCCAAAATGTTATCGGCAAACGAAAAAAAGGCAGCTTGTTTGAAGAATATACCGGCTACGATAAATCGGGCATCTCAAAATCCGTCAACTGGCATGGCGGCGGCGACTTCATCTACTGCGAACTGATGAAATACAACGAAGCCTTTATGGATAAAACTCAGGCTGCCAAAACATCAGATGAACTTGTCAAGATCTGGAAAGATATGGCCGAAAACTCATTCCTTAACTGGTATGTCAACCCGGAAATGCCTGAAGAAGCGGTTAATGACTTTATTGAGATCGGCAAGGATGAAAACGGACTGGATAAACAAAAGAAACTGCTGGCGGAACTGCTGAACAAGAATCAATTGTATGTCAATCTTTCAGAAACCGACGACGAGGATTTTGACGTGAGCAATGCAGACAAAAAATTAAATCGGTCATTTTACGGGAAGGCGTATGATGGCTGAGCAATTACCGGAAAAACCCAATTCACAATTCCTGATTTATCAGGCCGAAAGCGGCGATACAAAAATTGAGGTTCGTCTTGAAAAAGAAACCGTCTGGTTGACGCAGAACATGATAGCTAAGTTATACCAAACAACCAAACAGAATATCAGCCTGCATATCCAAAACGTTTATAAAGAAGGTGAATTGGAATCGGAAGCAACTGTCAAGAAATACTTGACAGTTCGACAGGAGGGCGTCAGAGAAGTGACTCGTATGCTGGATTATTATAATCTGGACATAATAATTTCTGTGGGCTACCGGGTAAAATCCCGTGTTGTTACGCATTTCCGGCAATGGGCGACGCAGCGTTTGCGTGAGTATATCGTCAAGGGATTCACGATGGATGATGAACGCCTCAAAGATGTTGTAAATATCGGTTCGGATTACTTTGACGAAATGCTGGAGCGAATTCGCGACATCCGCTCCAGTGAAAAACGATTTTATCAAAAAATAAGGGATATCTATAAGCTGGCGATTGATTATGATCCGAAAGCACAAGAGACCCTGGAGTTTTTCAAAATTGTCCAGAACAAACTTCACTTCGCCATTTCTGGTAAAACAGCAGCGGAATTGATTTTCGAACGGGCAAACGCATCCAAACCGAATATGGGGCCGACTTCATGGAAAGGCGCAAAGGTTCGCAAGCAAGATGTGGTAATTGCTAAAAATTATCTGAATGAAAACGAAATAAAAGGGCTTAATCGAATTGTTACTATGTATCTGGATTACGCCGAGGACCAGGCGAAACGGCATCGGCAAATTTTCATGCGTAACTGGCGTGAAAAACTTGACGCTTTTTTGAAGTTCAACGAACGGGACATCCTGAAAAATGCCGGAAAGGTGATCAAAGAAGTTGCAGACAAACTGGCCTTGGAGCAATATGGTGTTTTTCATAAGCATCGACTTGCCAGGGAAGCCGAACAAGAGGCGCTGGCGGATGATAAAGAATATGAAAAATATATTATAGAGTTGGCAGGCAAAGGTGAAAATAATTTTGACAGGGCTGCAAAACAGATAGAAGCTAAAGAAAAACGAGCCGAAGAGAAAAAAAATGTCTGATAAATTTCTGTATGAAACATTGGATTCCGCTTCTGAACTGGGATTTTTAAAAAAGGATATCCCGGATTATCTCAAAGACAACCTCAACCCCAAATTTGAGCTGCGCCTCTATCAGATCGAGGCATTTGCCCGTTTTTTCCACTGTTTAGACAGTGATTTTCCGGGCAAGGACTGGCCCCTGCATTTTCTGTTTAACATGGCGACCGGCAGCGGCAAAACCCTGATTATGGCCGGGCTGATTCTCTACTTGTATGAAAAGGGCTTTCGGAATTTTATCTTTTTCGTCAATTCCACCAACATAATCGAAAAGACAAAGGATAATTTTCTTAATCCTTTGTCTGCAAAGTTCCTTTTCATCGAAAATATCGAGTTTGAAGCAAGGCGCGTCAATGTAACGCCGGTTGCCAACTTTGAGGGTGTAAATGAGAATGACATCAACATCTGTTTTACCACCATTCAAAAGCTGCATTCCGACCTTACAAGCGCAAAGGAAAACGCGGTTACATACGAGGACTTTAAGAACAAAAAAATCGTGCTTTTGTCCGATGAAGCGCACCACATGAGCACCCGCACCAAATCCCAGCGGGAAATGTTTGAAAGCTGGGAAAACACGGTGGAGCGGATTTTCACTCAAAACGAAGATAACCTGCTTCTGGAGTTTACCGCCACACTGGATTACACCCATAAAAACATTGTTGATAAGTACAGGAACAAAATCCTGCATCGTTACGACCTGCGGCAGTTTCGAAACGACGGGTTTTCAAAAGATGTTTATATCGTTCAGGCGGATTTTGAGGAAAAAGACCGCATTGTTCAGGCCCTTATTCTAAGCCAGTATAAGCAGGAAGTTGCTGCAAAACACCGCATAAACTTAAAACCGGTCATTTTATTCAAAGCCCAAAAAACCATAGCTCAATCAAAGGAGAACAAAGCCAATTTTCACAAGTTGATTGACAGCCTGTCTGAATACGACATTAAAAGAGTCAGAAACAAATCGGATATTCCGCTGGTTCAAAGGGCATTCCATTTTTTTAATGCCAGCCGTATCGGTACCGGCCAACTGGCGGAACGGCTGCGCAGGGAATTTGATGAAAGCCGCTGTATTTCCGTCAACGAGGAAAAAGAAAAGGAAAACCAGCAGATTCTTCTTAATTCGCTTGAAGATAAAGACAATCGAATACGGGCGATATTCGCGGTTCAGAAATTAAATGAGGGATGGGATGTCCTTAATCTTTTTGATATTGTTCGCTGTTACACAACCCGTGATTCAAAAGCGGGCAAGCCCGGTAAAACCACGATTGCCGAAGCGCAGCTTATCGGACGTGGAGCGCGCTATTTTCCTTTTGTGACAGATGAAAACAATGACCGTTTCCAGCGAAAATACGACAATAACCTGGCTCATGAAATACGGGTTCTTGAAGAGTTGCACTATCACAGCATCAATGATTCACGGTACATTTCAGAGCTTCGCACTGCATTGATTGAGGAAGGTATGCTGGATGACAGGGAAACAGAAAAAAAGCTGGAACTGAAAGAACCTTTTAAGGAGACCGATTTTTACAAAAATGCTCTCATCTACATCAACGAAAGAGTAAAGAATAATTACGAATATGTCAGGTCTTTTTCTGATCTTGGCGTTAAAAAACGTAATTATGTGCATATCATTGAAAGCGGTCGTGGTATTGCAGGAGCCTTACTTACAGGTAACGGCAGTATTGGAACTGTTGCTGAATCAGGCAGAAAGGATGTTAAAGTAAAAGATATTCCCAGGCATATTGTGAGCAACGCTATTTCGAAAAACCGCTTTTTCACCTTTCGGTCTATCAATAAATATTTCCCTCACATCAAGTCAGTCAGGGAATTTATGGAAGCGGAAGAATATCTGGGCAGTCTCGAAATTACCTTTCATGGAGACTCGGCGGAAACTTATGGCTTGTCAAATAAAGCGCAGCTTGACGCATTGGGAGGTTTGCTGCATCAGATAGAAACTGAGGTGCGCAAAAATATCACAGAATACAAGGGCACAGAGAACTTTAAGCCGAATAATGTTTCGTCGATCTTTCACGACAAGGTGTTAAAGCTGCTTGAAGACAGTGAAAGGGCCAATGGTGACGAACAGTTTGTTTCTGATAAGGGATGGTATGTTTTTAATGCGAACTATGGCACAAGCGAGGAAAAGGCATTTGCCAGAATGCTGGATCGCCAGATGGATACATTAAGAAAAAACTATGACGGTATTTACCTTATACGTAATGAAAGACATTTCAAGATTTACAGTTTTTCGAACGGGCAGGCGTTTGAGCCTGATTTTGTTCTGTTCCTTCAGGAGAAAAACGGAAACATGCTTACCTATCAGATATTTATTGAGCCGAAAGGAAAATATCTGAAAGAACATGACAGGTGGAAACAGAGTTTTCTACAGGAAATAACTGAAAAATTCGAGGGAGAAACTTTAGAATTTAAGACTCAACGAAAGACACAAAAATACAGACTGGTTGGTGTGCCTTTCTACAACAATGAAGACGAAAACAAGTTTAAGCAAAGTTTGTATGATGTAATAGAGAGCTAATACCGCCAACAAGCCGCTACCTTAAGGTGATTGAAAAAGAGTTATTATTTATAATTGATGGTTTCGTAAAAAGTCAAAACTTCCTGCCCGCCGGCCGGCAGGCGGGGCTGAATTATTCAATTTTGCGCATTCATAATGTCTTTAAATAATTCGCAATTCCTTAATCCCTAAATTCCTTAAT
>JAUVVL010000310.1 GCA_030604635.1 Desulfobacteraceae bacterium | reverse complement strand
TTTAAACCGTGTCAAACTCGTGCATAAGTGAGCGTAAAGAAAGAACAGATGCTATCCTGTATATAAAAGCCTATTAAATGCGCATATTATTTAACTCACAGGTAAAATTTGCTATTTTGCTGTTCTTTCTTGACGCTCTCTAATACACTCAAACAGTGACCCACTTTAAAACCGGATCACCTGAATGCTTGTGGAACACGTTTTTCAAAAAGCTAAATTAATACGACCAGTAAATAAGATTGGCCGAGTGGCTGCTTTCCGGTACCTTTCCGAGAGGTAAGTGTTCGTGTCGTTACTGCTTACCACCCGGATTCGGAGGAATGGAAAGAAGATTTTAAAACGAGGAGGTAAAGATTGTGAAGTGTCACGTATGTGGGTCAAGAATGCAACCTGCCGTTACTGATCTTCCATTCAAAGTAAGAGACCTTTGCAAAACGCCCCCTTTTGCCCAATTTCTGTGTCAGGCTCAAATTTTAATCCTCAAAATACTCAATGTATTCCTGTGGTTAAAATTTTCGCATTCCTTGAACTTGAACAAAATTGAGCATTTTTCAAAGGTCTCAGTAAATGATACAACGATTGTTATCATGAAGGATTTGCCGGTAATCCAGTGCGACGGTTGTAGTGAATACTTGATAGACGACCCGGTGCTTCTCAAGCATCTTGCAGCTTCGATACCGGGAGGTATACAGACACGCTGCCTGTATCCCTGCCTGCCGGTGATGTCGGCGTTGGGTGCTAATATCAGAAAATAATATTGACATAGGCATAACCATTGGTTATACTATTGGTAATCAACAGAGGTATAATAATATGGCGAATATTAAGACAGCGATATCAATTGAAAAGCCAATTTTTGAACAGATGAATGTTCTTGCAAAAGATTTAAATATTTCAAGAAGTCGTGTATTTGCATTGGCTGCTCAAGAATTCATACAGCGTCACAAAAATATTGAGCTTCTTAAATTACTTAATGAAGCCTGCGACGATTTGCCGGAATCTGAACCCATAGTGTCCAGGATGCGCTCACGTCATTACAAAATGGTGAAAGATCTATGGTAATCAACCAGGGCGATGTATTTTGGATAGAGTTCAGCGAGCCCTCAGGGTCAGAACCTGGATATAGTCATCCCCATGTTGTCATTCAAAACAATCTTTTCAATCGCAGCCGAATCAATACGGTCGTAGTCTGCACGTTGACATCAAATCTTAAGAGGGCCAAGGCGCCTGGTAGTGTAACATTGAACAAAGGTGAGGCCAACTTGCCTAAAAAAAGCGTTGTGAATATTTCTCAGATTTTCACCGTGAACAAAAGCGATTTGTCCGAAAAAATCGGAATGTTGTCGAGAGATCGTATTTCCCAAATTTTACAAGGCATTAGACTTCTCACTGAGCCAAGAGAAGTTTATTAGGACATGAATCGGGGTCAAACCTTGGCGGGCTGTTGCCCAAACCAGAAAGTGACCACAATTTCAGACAGGTAATCTTTGAGTATCCAGAACATCATTGCCAGGGGCATAGAAAGGAGGAGGATATTTAAAGACAATGCCGGCAGAGAAAAGGCGGTGAGAGAACCTGGGATCAGCATGTCATCGCTTGCCCAAAAACTGAAAATATCTGTTCCGGCGGTACGCAAATCGGGAATTTAATGTTTTTGACCGAAAACCGGGGTTTTCGGTCAATCACTAACTGCGTTTCCAAAAACAAGTAAGAAAATGTGGTTGACAAATTCTTACCTATAATGTAGTCTGAAGCTCACTATCAATTAGGGTTCTAATCATTGAGGTAAAATAAATGGAAACCATATCATCCAAGGTCACATCAAAAGGGCAGGTTGTAATCCCCAAAAGACTGAGGGAAAAATATGGGATACGCCCGGCCACAGCGATTCGCTGGATCGAAAAGGATCAAGGCATTTTGATGGTACCCGAGTCCGAGGATCCGATTGTGGCGGCCCGAGGGATGTTGAAGGGTTCTGGAATATTGAAAGCCTATTTAAAAGAAAAAAGACTCGAAAAACAAAGGGAGAATAAGAGAGTTGCAAGGAGCAAATAGTTTTGTCCTCGATAGTTATGCCTTAATTGGATATCTCGAAAATGAATCCTTTTCTGACCAGATCCAGCATGCTCTCACTCAGGCGAAGAATGGGGCCTTTCGCCTATATTTCCACGCAATTCACCTAGGTGAGGTTTATTATATTACATTGAGGGAACAAGGCCAGAGTTTGGCAGACTTAGCCTACTCCAGAATTAAAGCTTTGCCGATAAAGCTGATCGATCGCATCGATGAAGAACTTCTTCTGGCAGCTGCCGGTCTTAAAGCAAGGTATCCTATTTCGTATGCGGATTCCTTTGCTGCGGCTTTGGCGATGATCAACAACTGCCCCCTTCTAACAGGAGACCCTGAATTCAGATCGCTTGAAAAACAAGGTATAATCAGCATCGAGTGGCTTACATAGACCGAGACCTTTGCAAAGCGCCCCCTTTTGCCCAATTTCTGTGTCAGGCTCAAATTTTAATCCTCAAAATACTCCATGTATTCCTGTGGTTAAAATTTTCGCCTTCCTTGAACTTGAACAAAATTAAGCATTTTTCAAAGGTCTCGGACCCTAACCCGGACAAGGCGGAACCAAATGAACATCGAAATAGGGGACATCTTAACTATTTAAATTGCCGGGGGCATAGAAAGGTTTAGATGAAGGATATTTGAATGATGACAAATATATGAGCTTCGTAAGCATCTCGAAAAAGTTTGGAAGATACTAAACGGCTACATCGCTTATATTCAAAGATGCGCTAAAAATGGTGTGCCTACAGAAGCAACTCAACAACCAAACAAACAACTGAGCAACTAAGCAACACAACAACAGAACCATGAACAAAGAACGATTAAGTAATAATTTAATGGCATGGCCGGAAATAACGGCTTTTTGTTTAGAGCTTAGAAAATCCTTTTTAAGAACAAAATATGGTTCAATAGAAGACAAAGAGCTGACAATAAAACTCTTTTCAGAAATTGTGGCAAAAAAAGAGAAAAAATGGACATCAAAGAAACGCTCATAGAACACTTAAAGATAATTGTAAAATTATTGAATGAACATGGAATAGATTATGCTTTGGCAGGTGGACTGGCTTTTAGTGCATTGGTTGAGCCGAGAGCTACAATGGATATTGATCTTCTTTTAACTATAAACGAGGATGAATTACCAGGTTTTTTTAAAGTGCTTGAAGAAAAAGTCGATTCATTGGCACCTCATAATGAGCCGATGCGATTTAAATCAATAAAAATATGGAGAGTGGTCAGTTTTACTAATAATCTCGAAATTATATTTGATTTTTTAATAGCTGAATCTAAATTTCATGAAAGTGTCATCAAAAGAGCTATTGAGATTGATTTTTTTAAAACAAAATTAAAAATTATAACACTTGAAGATATGATCCTATTAAAAAATTGTGCAAAACGTACACAAGATATCGCAGATTTGGAGAGAATCTATTCGACATTCAGAAATGAAATTGATCACGATTATGTAAAATTCTGGGCAGGCAAGCTCAACATCAAGTTGGCGTCTTTTATGCAAATTTAATTTCGATCTTGAAAACCTGGTCCTTTGGGCCAGGTCAGAGTTAACCGGCTCTGCCAGAAGAGACGGCGCAAAAGTTTGAAGTGAACTAAAGTTTAAAGTGACCTGCCCGCCAATGCCTATCTGCTCTTAACTCTTTAGCTGTCTTAAGCAATGAGACG